>JANPPM010000267.1:0-5226 GCA_031428495.1 Novosphingobium sp. | reverse complement strand
ATGAGCCTGACTGCGCGCAAGCAGCGTCCGGCCGATGCAGCCGCGCTGCTCGCCAAGGCACAGTCACTCGGCGGGTAGAGCCTCGACAAGCTTCGCCTCCTGCGGCAGGCCATGACCTGGCATAACTTATGAGGCGCGCATGGCGGGAGCACTGGACGGCATCACCATTATCGAACTGGCCAGCATCGGCCCAGTTCCGTTTGCCGGGATGATGCTGGGCGATCACGGCGCAAAGGTCATCCGGATAGAGCGACCCGGTCAGCAGACCCGCCTTGGTGATTTCGGCTACCGCGATATCCTCGCCCGCAACCGGGAGGTCATTGTACTCGACCTCAAGGACCCGAAAGGTCTGGAGCAAGTTCGCGCGTTACTGCGCGAGGCTGAAGGCCTGATCGAAGGCTATCGCCCCGGAGTGCTTGAACGCCTGGGCCTTATCCCCGAGCAGCTGCTTAAGGACAATCCGCGGCTGGTGATCGGCCGGGCTACCGGGTGGGGGCAGACGGGACCGAAAGCGCCCCTCGCAGGACACGATATCAACTATATTGCGCTTTCAGGCACGTTGCACACCTTCGGGCCCAAGGATGGCAAGCCAATGGCTCCGACCAACCTGATCGGTGATTTCGGCGGCGGAGGAATGATGCTGGCCTTCGGCATGCTGGCAGGCATCATTTCAGCGCGAAACACTGGAAAAGGGCAGGTGATCGATTGCGCCATGGTTGACGGCGCTGCGCTGCTCAATGCCATGACTTACGCCATGTTCAACGTCGGCATGTGGCAGGACAGGCGCGGCGTGAATGTGCTCGATGGCGCGGCGCATTACTACGATACCTATGCAACCAGCGATGGAAAGTGGATATCTATCGGCTCGATCGAGGAGCCGTTCTACGCCATGCTGCTTGAGAAACTAGGCCTCACTGGCGATCGGGACTTCGCATATCAGGCCGACGCGGCGTCATGGCCCAGGCTTAAGGCCCGGCTGGAAACAATCTTCCTCGCCAAGACTCGCGACGAATGGTGCGCGATCATGGAGGACACCGACATCTGCTTTGCACCCGTGCTCAGCCTTGCCGAGGCACCGCAACATCCGCACAATGTTGCGCGGGACACCTTTATCGAAGTCGACGGAGTGATCCAGCCTGCACCGGCACCGCGGTTTGCCGAAACACCTGCGCCGCCTGTGCGGATGAAAAAATAGGATCTGTTCCTATTTCTTGGGTTGGTAGGTCTGTTCCACACCCGGAAATGTCCGCGCGCGGACTTCTCGGGCATAGCGTTCGGCTGCGGCTGAAATTGCTTCGGCAAAAGCCTCGTACCGTTTCACGAAACGCGGCACTCGCTCGAACATGCCCAGCATGTCATCGGTGACCAAAACCTGGCCGTCACACTGCGCCGAGGCTCCTATGCCGATTGTCGGACAGGCCACCGCTTTGGTCACTTCAATAGCCAGTGGTTCGACCACGCCTTCAATGACAATCGCGAAGGCCCCGGCCTCATCGAGCGCCCGCGCATCGGCCGTGATCTTCGCCGCTTCGGCCTGGCTGCGCCCGCGCGCGTTATAGCCGCCAAGCTGGTTGACTGCCTGCGGGGTCAATCCGACATGGCCCATCACCGGAATGCCACGCTGCGAGAGGAATGCGACGGTCTCAGCCATTACCGCGCCGCCTTCGAGCTTAACTCCAACGCAGCCAGTGTCCTTTAGGAGCCGCGAAGCGCTTTCAAAGGCCTGCTGCGGCGAGGCTTCATAGGTGCCAAACGGCATATCGACGATCACTGCCGCGTGATACGACCCGCGCACCACTGCTGCCCCGTGCGCCGCCATCATGTCGAGCGTTACTGGCACGCTGGACGGCAAGCCGTAAATCACCTGGCCAAGGCTGTCGCCGACCAGCAGCAAATCACAATGCTCATCAAGCAGTTGCGCCTGACGCGCAGTATAGGCGGTCAGCATGACGATGGCTTCGGCAGTGACACCGTCCACCTTACGGCTGCGGATTGCCGGGACGGTCATGCGCTTCATCGGCGATGGTGTCGGATTGGCGCGGCTGGTGCTGGTGTCGAGCTGGAAGGTTGTGGACATAATGGCCTTCTAGCGGGTGGTGATTAACTGGGGAAGGGCGTCTGATGACCCTTGCCAACGCGCGTCACACCGCTAGCCTTCGATACTTGTGTTCAGGGACTGGGGAGTACCGCATGTTCGGCCGTGTCAAATCGCTTGATGCCATTCTGGCGACAGCCGAGAAGAAGTCTTTGCACCGTTCACTGGGTGCTTTCCAGCTGACCATGCTGGGGGTCGGCGCGATCATCGGCACCGGGATTTTTGTGCTGACGGCCGAAGCCGCGCAGAAGGCGGGGCCGGGCATGCTGCTTAGCTTCATCATCGCTGGCGTCGTCTGCGCCGTTGCGGCTCTTTGCTATTCTGAAATGGCCTCGATGGTGCCGGTTTCGGGCTCTGCCTATACCTACAGCTATGCGGTCATGGGCGAGATGCTGGCCTGGATGGTCGGCTGGGCACTGGTGCTGGAATATGCGGTGGCAGCAGGCGCAGTGGCGGTCGGCTGGTCGGGATATTTCACTGGCATGCTCGCGCATATGGGCGATTACGCCAGCTTCCTGCCCAATATTGTCATTCCCGCCAATCTCGCCAACGGACCCTCGGCTGGCGGCATAATCAACCTTCCGGCCATGATCATCGCCTTGTTGGTGACCGTACTTCTGGTGGTTGGCACCAAGGAAAGTGCGATGTTCAATGCTGTGTTGGTCTGCGTAAAGATTGCGGCGCTGACGGTGTTTGTCGTGCTGGCCCTGCCGATGCTCAATTCGGACAAATTCATTCCCTTCGCGCCGCTCGGCTTTGCGGGAATCTCTGCCGCAGCAGCTTCCATTTTCTTCGCCTATGTCGGTTTCGATGCGGTTTCCACTGCGGCTGAGGAAACCAAGAATCCGCAACGCAACATGCCAATCGGCCTGATTGGTAGCCTCGGCATCTGTACGATTTTCTACCTTCTCGTGGCCTCGGGCGTGATTGGCAGCGTCGGGGCTCAGCCGCTGCTCGATGCGGCAGGCAAGGGCATTGCACCCGGCAGTGCGGAGATGACTGCGGCCTGCGCAGCGCAGGTAAACGAGGTTGTGGTCTGCTCCAAGGAGGCGCTGGCCTGGACCATGCGGTCGATCGGCTATCCGCAGATCGGCAATCTGATCGGGCTCGCGGCAATCCTTGCGCTGCCTTCGGTGGTCTTGATGATGATGTTCGGCCAGACCCGTATTTTCTTTGTGATGAGCCGTGACGGCCTGTTGCCCGAAGTGCTGTCTTCGGTGCATCCTCGCTTCAAGACGCCGCATGTGATCACGATGATCACCGGCGTTTTCGTCGCCCTGTTCGCAGCGTTTTTTCCGGTCGGCGCTTTGGCGGACATTTCCAATTCGGGAACGCTGTTTGCGTTCGCCATGGTCGCCATCGCGGTGATCGTGCTGCGGCGTACCGATCCAAAGCGCCACCGTCCGTTCCGCACCCCGGCGGTCAACATCGTCGCGCCGCTGGCCGTGCTTGGTTCGCTCTACCTGTTTTTCAGCCTCTCGTCCTACACGCTGGCGCTGTTCGCAGGCTGGGCGGTACTGGGGCTGGTGGTCTATTTCCTCTACAGCAAGAACCATAGCCATGTCGGTCGCGGCATGGTCGAGGTGCACGAGGATGACGCGGGTATCCCGCCTCAACCCGTGCCGCCGCTGCCGGGGGGAACACGGCTCGATTGATCGGCCATTTCGCGCATTAAAAAAGGCCCGCCTTCGCAATCGAGGGCGGGCCTTTTTTTCAGGCTAGAGGCTTGGGCTAGAGGTTCACTTCAGCGTAGCCGCCCTTGATCTTGTCAGTGACGTCCATGCCCAGCATTATCCGCGCAGTGTTGATAACGCCAAGTTCAGCCGCCCAGATCGAAGCGTGGCCAAGGTCCATGCGCAACATAAGCAAGTCGGGATCGTCCTTGCCTCCGGGGAACCATGCCTCGACGAAATTGCTCCACTGCTTGTCGAGCCGTTCGCAGCTGGTCTCTTCGGTCAGGACGCCATCAAAGCGGCAGAAGACATCGTGCCCTTTGGATTGATAGGTCGCGGTCGCCGCGCCCATCGTGGCAAAGCGACTTGAGCGGCTGGCGAAAAACCAGATCGCCGAGTTCGCATCTTTGTCCAGCTGCGCGGTCATCGGTGCGGCGCTTTCAGGATCGCTGTCGAGTTGCAGCATGACCATCGGAGATTGGGTCATGGCGTGCCAGAATTTTTCTCTCAGCTCGGTGGGTTCGCCTTGATTGTATTTCATCGGGGGCTCCTGCGTGATTGCATCCAGTCAACTGTGCGCCGCTCGATTGGTTCCACTTGCTTTGCCCAAATATCGGAACATGATGGCAGCAAATAAGACTGCTTCGCATGCTCACTTTTTCAACTGCCGCAAGCCCCGGCAGGGGTGGATAGCTGATTGCCGCTTAAAGCCCCGGCGCAACCAGAGCAGTGCGCGTCACTTCATCGATCATGTTCTGCCGCTCGCTGCGTGAAGCCTCATCGAGACCTGCAAATGCTGGAACATCCCCGCGCAGAAAGGTCAAAAGATCGCTGAGTAAACGCTCGGGCTGGGTAGCAAAAAGCCCATGCGGTTCGCCGTCGTATTCGATCAACTGCGCATGCGGCACCTGCCGCGCCACTTCGCGCGCGGTCGCCTCGATCGGCACGGTCTTGTCGGCGGTGCCGTGGATGACCAGCGTCGGCATCGTAAAGCTGGGCAAATCAGAGCGAAAATCGGTGGTCGCGAAAGCCTGTGCGGCGGCGAGGGTCGGGCGCAATCCAGCCTGCATCGCAGTGTTCCACGCCGCATCGAGCACTTCATCACTGACTGGCTGCGTCACCCAGCCAACCCCGAAGAACTGATCGAAGAAGGTACTGAAAAAGGCGGCACGGTCCGCACGCATATCGGCTTCCATCGAATCGAACTGGGCCTGCGGAACGCCATCGGGATTGTCCTCACCCTGCAGCATATAGGGCACCACCGAACCAATCAGCGCCACCCGGCCGATACCCTTGCTGCCATGCCGCGAAAGATAGCGCGCCACTTCGCCGCCGCCCATCGAGAAGCCGACCAGAGCCACCGACTCGCTGCCAGCGCATTGTTCGATGACTGCAGCAAGATCGTCAGCAAAGGTATCGTAGTCATAGCCCTGCCACGGCTGATCCGAGCGACCAAAA
>JANPPM010000266.1:0-4443 GCA_031428495.1 Novosphingobium sp. | reverse complement strand
GCGATGTAATAGTCATAGCCCTCGATGCCTGCCCGCCCAGTGCGCGCAGCATAGCTGGCGGCATATTCTGCCTCGCTGGGGATGCCCATGGCGGCAATATCGGCATTGCCCAGCCCGGCGACGATTTCGGGCGGCATCCGGTACATCATTGCATGGTATGTGAAATCCGCCAGCGGATGGCCGAGTGTCGACAACTCCCAGTCAAGCACCGCCAGGATGCGCGGTTCCGTTGGGTGAAAGATCATGTTGTCACAGCGAAAATCGCCGTGGACGATTGCGGTCTCGTCGCCCTGGGGGATATTGGCCGGCAGCCATTCAATCAATCGGTCCATATCGGCATTGCGGCCAGCATCGGTATCTTCAAGATACTGGCGCGACCAGCGGCTGATCTGGCGAGCGAAATAGTTGCCGGGCTTGCCGTAATCGCTCAGTCCGATAGCCTGATAGTCGATGGCGTGCAGCTGCGCGATGGCCGCGTTCATGGCGTCGAAATAGGCAGCGCGCTCGTCGCGGGGAACTTCCGAAAAGCTCGCATCCCAGAAGATCCGGCCCTCGACCATGTCCATCACATAGAACCAGCTGCCGATTACGCTGTCATCGGTGCACAGGCCGTGGACCCGCGCGACGGGGAAATCTGCTTTGGCCAGAGCGATGAGAACCGCCGCCTCGCGGTCGACCGCGTGCGCGCCCTTGAGCAGCTCACCCGGCGGCTTGCGGCGCAGCACATAGGCGCGGTCCGGCGTATTCAGCCGGTAAGTGGGGTTCGATTGCCCGCCCTTGAACTGCGCGACCGTCATGGGTCCGGAAAATTGCTCGACATTGGCCGTCATCCAGCGCGCCAGTGCTGCCTCATCGAACCTGAAGCCTTCGCGCACCGGCGTGGTTCCGGCGTTTTCGTCTTCCATTGATTGACTCACGAAATTGGCACTCCCTTGGTGCATTATGCCGCCTGCCTATCTCTCCGGTGCGGCAGCGTAAAGCGCGCTGCGGCAGGCCCTTGTCAGCGCCGCTGGCAATCCGCAAGGTGCCCGCAACGACGGAGAGGACAAGTATGACTGAGCGGATTGGAGCACTTGCGGGCAAAGTGGCATTGATAACCGGTGCCAGCCGGGGGATCGGCAAGGGCACCGCGCTGGCGCTCGCCGCCCAAGGCGCGACTGTCTATGTCACCGGCCGCACGGTCAGTCAGGGGAGCCATCCGCTGCCCGGCACCGTGTCCGAGACAGCAGCGATGTGCGACGAACGCGGCGGCAAGGGTGTCGCCGTTCCCTGTGATGTGACCGATGATGCCCAGATTTCAGCCGTATTCGCACAATTGGCGCGCGATGAGGGGCGGCTCGATATTCTGGTCAATAACGCCCTGTCGATTCCGCCCGAAATGACCCAGCGCATATCCTTTTGGGAGAAGCCTCTGTCCAACTGGGAGATTTTCGACACCGGGCTGCGCTCCGCTTTTCTCGCATCGTGGCATGCGGCGAAAATCATGGTGCCCCAGCGTTCGGGACTGATCGCCTCGCTCTCCGGATTTGTCGGGGTGACTTATACGTACGACGTCATTTTCGGCACGACAAAGGCGGGCACAGACCGGATGATGCGCGACATGGCGATCGAGCTGAAGCCGCACAATGTCGCAGCGGTTTCGTTGTGGCAGGGCTTCACCTACACTGAGCGCGCCAAGGAAAACCTCAAGTCAGTTCCCGGCATGGCGGCGCAATTGAACAGCGCGGCAGGATCCTCGCCCGAATACCCCGGACGGATAATCGCGGCGCTGGCAAACGATCCTGCCGTGATGACGCGCAGCGGCGGCACCTGGATCAACGCCGAACTGGCGCAGGAATATGGCCTGGCCGACATCGACGGACGAATGATCCCGTCGAACCGCGCCGAACGCGGCTCGCCGATCTGGCAGCCGGTCTAGAGCTTGCCCTCCTTCAGCAGGTCTGCAGCATGATTGGCCGCACGTGCGGATAAAGCCATATAGGTCAGCGACGGGTTCTGGCAGCCGGAAGAGGTCATCGCCGCACCATCTGTGATGAACAGATTGGCCACCTCGTGCGCCTGGTTCCACTTGTTGAGCACCGAGGTCTTGGGGTCTCTGCCCATGCGCGCGGTGCCCATTTCGTGAATGCCGAGGCCAGGGGCACCCGGCTCGGTCGCCTGGCTGACGACGATGCCACCCGCCGCCTCGATCATGGCCCTGCCGTCGGCGAGGATCTGCTTGACCATTTTCGCCTCGTTGGGCCCCTGCGTGCAATTGATCTCGACCACCGGGATGCCCCAGCTGTCCTTTTGCGTTGCGCTCAACGTCACCCGGTTTTCAGGATTGGGCAGCATTTCGCCAAAGCCGGAAATGTAGCTGAACCATGGGCCCAATTTGGCGGCGCGATCTTTCAGTTGAGCTCCGATCCCCGGCTGGCCCATCCCGGCGCGCCATCCCATGCGACTGACCCCGCCCTGATAGCCATAGCCGCGCACGAAACCGTCTGCTTCCTCGGTGACATTGCGGAAGCGCGGGATGTAGATGCCTGTCGGGCGGCGGCCATGATAGAAGCTGTCCTTGGGACCGTTCGGGAACACGCCTGCGGTCGACAGCGCGAACAGGTGGTCCATCAGATTTCGTCCGACCTGATCCGATGCGTTGGCAAGCCCGCGCGGCATCGCGGCGCTCTTCGAATTGAGCAGGATCTGCGCGGTGCCGATGGTCGAGGCATTGAGAAAGACGACCTTCGCCTCGTATGTCTTGCCGACCTTTGTGTTCTGATCGATCACCCGAACGCCGCTGACTTTGCCGGTGGCTGGATCATGGACCAGGCTATGGACGATAGCATCGGTGACGATGGTCAGGTTGCCGGTGCGATCCGCAGCAGGCAGCGATGATGACAGGCTGGAGTGGTAGGCGCCGTACGAACACCCCCGATCACAGATTGAGCGCGCCTGACAGCTGCTGCGGCCCAGCTCCTCATGATGCGGTGCAGCCTTGGAGAGATTGGCAGTGCGCCCCGAAATCACCTTGCGTCCGGGAAACTTCGCCTCGACCGCTGCCTTGAACATCAGCTCGCCGTCATTGAGCGGAAACTCGGGCAGGAATTCGCCATCGGGCAGCTGCGGCAGGCCTTCCTTTGATCCGGCAACACCGATGAAAGTCTCGACCTTGGAATACCACGGCGCGAGATCGTCATAGCGGATTGGCCAATCGACCCCGTGCCCATCGAGCGCATTGGCTTCGAAATCCTGCGCCGAAAGCCGATAGGACTGACGCCCCCACATGATCGAGCGCCCGCCGAGGTGATAGCCGCGAATCCAGTCAAACGGCTTGTTTTCGGGCGTGATGTAGGGGTGTTCATCATCCTTCACCCAGTATTGCTGGGTGGGTGCGGTTATGAATGAGTTCTTCTGGATCTTGTAGTGCCGCGCGAGGTCTTCCTCGGGCACCATGCCTGCATTGGGCACTTCCCATGGCTGGAGCGAGTCGGTGTAGCTTTCGCCGTGCACCAGCTTGCGTCCGCGTTCGAGCACAAGCACCTTGAGGCCGCGTTCACACAGTTCTTTGGCGGACATGCCGCCGCTCATCCCGGAGCCGACTACGATTGCATCAAACATGGTCTTCAACTCCGCTCTAGAACATGCCCAACCCGCCGGAATTGCGGGTCTGGGGGGTTACTTTGACTGACGGGGTCCATCCGCCGGGGGTGTGCTCGTAAGTCAGCACGCTGGTCAGCGCTTCCTCCGAGTAAAAATAGAGCATGATGATCAGCTCGCGCAGTTTGCCATAGCCAGCATCGGCTACTGCTGGCCCGGCCATCATCGCTGCCATGCCGGTGAGCTTTTCGGTGCGCGGCACATTTTTGAGCGCTGCGGCATCATGCGCCATCAGCACTGCCGTGCGCTTTGCCGGGGAGAGCGCGACGAAGCCGATCTTTTCCTTCGCCATGGCTGCCGCGTCGATCCGCGCCAGCGCGCCGACCAGTTCCACCCGCCGCGCGGGCGAGGCCCAGTTGGCCAGCAGCGAATCGAACTTGGCCGGTACCTTTGCGGCAAGCGCGCCGGGCGTATCGGTTTGCGGGATCATCGTATCGGCAACCGCCGTCAGCAGCCGCGTGCGGCCCGCATCGAGGAAGCGCCGGGCACGCGGGGCACGCGCGGCGAGCGCCTCTCCCGGCAAGGCCGCTGCGCCCAGCAGCAAGGCCATTTGCGCGAGCAGCGCGCGCCGGTTCATGCCGGTCATATCAGGCGTGGGCAGATCGGACATTGGATTGTCTCCCGTTTTGTATTGTCTTGCGCGGTCATGCGGCATCCCAGCACTCGCGGATGTAGCGATAGCCTTCGGTGTAAACCTCTTCGGGATTGGCGAAGAAATCGCGCCAGACCCGCGTTGCCGCCGCCAGTTCGGGCAGCGCACGGCCGAAGGCCTCGATGGTCAGCCAGCCCTGGTAATCGAGCGCC
>JANPPM010000265.1:0-3440 GCA_031428495.1 Novosphingobium sp. | reverse complement strand
TCGCGGATGTAGCGATAGCCTTCGGTGTAAACCTCTTCGGGATTGGCGAAGAAATCGCGCCAGACCCGCGTTGCCGCCGCCAGTTCGGGCAGCGCACGGCCGAAGGCCTCGATGGTCAGCCAGCCCTGGTAATCGAGCGCCTTGAGTGCCGCGATAGTCTCGCGGATTTTGGCATGACCGCGCCCCGGCGTGCCGCGATCATTCTCGGAGATGTGGACGTGGCTGAGATTGCCCGAGGCATGCAGCGCCTGTAGCGCGGCAATTGGGTCCTTCTCCTCGATATTGGCGTGGAAGGTATCGTAGAGGATGCCGATGCCACCTTCTCCGACGCGGCTGGCATAGCTGATCGCCTGATCGCAGGTGTTGAGCAGATAGGCCTCGAACCGGTTGAGCGGTTCAAGCGCCGGGGTAATTCCGGCGGCACGCATTGCGGGCAGGACTTGCCGGTGCACTTCGGCGCAGTGCTCAAGTTCGGCCTCGGTCGGCGGATCACCAGAGAACACCCCCAGCGGCTGGAACCACGGCCCTGCCATCGCCTGCGCGCCGAGCGCCTCTGCGCAGCCGATTGCACGGGTGAGGTGCTCGACCGCACCCTTGCGAGCATTGGCATCGGCAGAAATCGGCGAATGCGCCTCGTCGGGAATCAGCGCGACCACGGTGCGTTGCAGCCCGATGTCATCAAGCACGCCAGCCAGCCAGCGGTAGTGCGCCTCGTCAGAAACATCGAATACCGGCACCTCGACCCCGTCAAAGCCGGTTGCCTTGAGAGCGCGCAGCACGGGCACATGCTCCTCGGTGACGTGCCCGGTCCACAGCAACATGTTCATGCCGATTTTCATGTGCGTTCAGTCCTTGCGCTTGCGTTCGGCGAGCCAGACGGCGCCGAAGATCACGAACAGCACCAGCGGCACCAGCGCGATCACCTGAAAGCTCTGCGCAGCGGCATAGCCGAGCACCTGTGCGAGTTCTGGCCCCGGTGTCAGCGCCGCAAAGGCCGCCTCGCCGCCCGCCCTCTCAAGCTTGGCCGCATCGTAGATCTTGCCGATTTCGGGTAGTGCGAAATAGATCGCCATGGCGCCTGCAAAACCAACGATGCCAATGCCCCATGGCCCGCTGCGCGGATAGCGGCGGGCCACCGCCGCCAGCATGGTCGGCCACATAAAGCAGACCCCGAAGGCCCACAGGGTCGCCGCCGCAATCGCGGTCACCGGCGAATTGGCAAGGCTTAGACCATAAAGGCCGATTGCGGCTGGGATCGTGCAGACGCACAGCAGCCCCATGTCCGAGAAGCGATGCTCCAGCGCGCCGGCAAAATGCCGCATCACGAACATGATTGCCGAGACATAGACCAGCACCACAATGCCGGGCATCCCCACGGTCTGCGTTAGCGCGATGTCGACCCAGGATCCTGGTGCCAGTTCGGCAGAGGCGGTGAGGAACATGATCGCCGGGAATATCCAGAATGTCGGCCGCTTGAATGGTTCAGCGAGCATTTCAGCCATCGGCACGCCCATCGCGGTGCTTTCGGTCTTGGGGAACTCTGTGCGCAGTGCCCACAGTCCGAACACCACGCCCGGCACAGCGATCATCGCGATCAGCGCGCGCCATTCGAGCCCCAGCGATTGGAAGAACAGCAGGCTGAGCAAGCCGCCGGTGACGATCCCGGCAGGCCACCAGGCGTGCAACACGTTGAGCTTGCCGGTCTTGTCACCGGGATAGAGCGCGGTGGTCACCGGATTGATCGAAGCTTCAGTCGCGCCCCAGCCAAAGCCGCAGACCACCATGCCGACGGTGAGCATGCCGTAGATGCCATCAATCCCGTCCATCTCGGGCGAAAACAGGATGAGGATCGGGCCAAGAATGAAACAGGCCGAAGCGAACAGGATCACCCGTTTTGCGCCGAAGACATCGAGCAGAGGGCTGATCACCAGCAGGCTGAGCGCAAAGCCGAGGAACGAATTGCCCAGCGCAGCGGCGATCATCTCGCCCGAATGGAGCGGCACAGCGGGATCGAGCAGCGCTTCCTTGATCGCGCCCGAAGCCCCGGTGCGGATCGAAAATGACAGCGCAGCGGTGAACAGCGCGAGCACGCAGATCCAGAAGATCGCGCGGGTATTGTAAGCCTTGCCGTCCATCCTGCGCTGCTCCCGTTTATTGTTATTGTGTGATGCCAAGTACGTCGCGGATCAGCCCGATGTCGGCACCCGTCGCAGCGAAGTCGTCGAAGGCCTTGTCGGCCTTGCGGATCATGTGGCGGGCGATAAACGGCGCGCCTTCAGCAGCGCCCTGTTCGGGATGCTTGTAGGCGCATTCCCATTCGAGCACGGCCCAGCCGTCATAACCGTGGTGCGTCAGCTTGGTGAAAATCCCGCCGAAATCGATCTGGCCGTCGCCCAGCGAACGGAACCGGCCCGGACGTTCGGCCCAGTTTGAATAGGAACCATAGACTCCGGCGCGGCCATTGGGACGAAACTCGGCGTCCTTGACGTGGAACGCCTTGATCCGCTCGTGGTAGATGTCGATGAAGGCCAGATAGTCGAGCTGTTGCAGCACGAAGTGGCTGGGATCATAGAGAATATTGGCGCGCGGGTGCTGATCTACCGCATCAAGGAACCGCTCGAAGGTCACGCCGTCGTGCAGATCCTCGCCGGGGTGCAATTCGTAGCAGGCGTTGACGCCGTTATCCTCGAACACATCAAGGATCGGCTTCCAGCGGCGGCCCAGCTCGGCAAAGCCTTCCTCGACCAGTCCCGCCGGGCGCTGCGGCCAAGGATAGACCATGTGCCACATCAGCGCGCCCGAGAAGGTGGCGTGGCTGGTGCAGCCGAAGCGGCGGCTGGCGCGGGCAGCAAGGCCCAGCTGCTCGACTGCCCATTGCTGGCGCACTTCGGGATTATTGTGGAATTGCGGCGGGGCAAAGCCATCGAACTGGCGGTCATAGGCGGGGTGCGTGGCGACCAGCTGGCCCTGCAAATGGGTCGATAGCTCGGTCACCTCGACGCCGTTTGCGGCGCAGATGCCGATCACCTCATCGACATAGGTCTGGCTTGCCGCAGCCTTTTCCAGATCGAACAGCCGCGCGTCCCAGGTGGGGATCTGCACGCCTTTGTAGCCCAGATCGCCCATGTATTTGGTGATGCTATCCAGCGAGTTGAACGGCGCGTCGTCACCGGCGAACTGTGCGAGGAAGATGGCGGGGCCTTTCATGGCATGGTTTCCTTCGAGCGATTCGAAACTACACTGTCTGTCCAAAAATTCTCGTCATGCTGAACTTGTTTCAGCACCCATCGTGCCGCGTTTTCCGAATTGCAGTTGGCCAGCGCGACGGCACCCATTCCGTTCGCACGAGCAGACTGAGCAGGTGGCGAAATGGGCCCTGAAACAAGTTCAGGGTGACGATCAGGTGGCGAGAAAGGCATCCTAGACATCCACCCAGACCG
>JANPPM010000264.1:0-3474 GCA_031428495.1 Novosphingobium sp. | reverse complement strand
GGCACCGGACCCGAGGCTGTGCCCGGACGGATCACACTGACAGCCCCGCCTTCGCGGTTGCAGCTGAGAACCAGTGCATCGTTCCCGAACCGTGCGACTGAGCGGCTGCCTTCCATGCGCCAGCGCCAATTGCCGGGGGTCGCTGGCATATCGCGCCATTGAACAGCGCGCGGCGGCGGCGGGGGTGCTGGCTGCGGGCGAGGGGCCACAGTCGGCCGAGGTACGGGCACTGCCTGCCGCTGCCCTGAACATGACGCGAGGAGAGCGGCAATGATCGCCGCCAATGCCAGCCGGGTTGCGCGATTTGCCTTCATCGCTCCCCTATGGAATGAGGCGCATCTCCCGGCAACCCCCGCGCAGGCAGTGAACAGCTCTCAAACCCAACGCCCCGGCCCGAAACTGCGCGTAGATCAGCTGCTGGTCGCGCGCGGGTTGGCCGAAAGCCGTGCGCGCGCGCAGGCGCTGGTGCTCGCCGGGCTGGTCTTTTCGGGCGAGACCAAGATTGCCAAGTCTGGCCAGACCCTGCCCGATGATGCGCCAATCGAGGTGCGCGGTCGCGATCATCCGTGGGTTTCGCGCGGCGGGATCAAGCTGGCCCATGCGCTGGATTACTTCGCGCTTGATCCAGCGCGGGCGGTGGCGATGGACGTCGGCAGCTCGACCGGCGGCTTTACCGATGTCCTGCTGACGCGCGGCGCTGTGCGAGTATTTGCGGTGGATTCCGGGACTAACCAGCTTGCATGGAAGCTGCGGCAGGATCCGCGCGTGACCGTGCTGGAAAAAACCAGCGCGCGCATTCTCACTGAAGCGCAGATCGATGCGCCGTGTGACTGGGTTGTATGTGACGCCAGCTTCATCGGCCTGGCCAAAGTTCTGGAAAGGCCGTTGCAGCTTGCCGCAGATCAGTGTCAGCTCGTCGCGCTCATCAAGCCGCAGTTCGAAGTTGGCAGGGGCGAGGTCGGCAAGGGCGGCGTGGTGCGCGATCCCGATTTGCATGCACGCGTCTGCACCGATGTGCGTGATTGGCTGGAACAGGCCGGATGGCAGGTGCAAGGTATCGCGCAAAGCCCGATTACCGGACCGGAGGGCAATGTTGAGTTCCTGATAGCAGCACGCAGGAGCGAAAGGCGCTAGCAGCATTGCCACTGGCCAGTTCCGCCGCCAGAACAACGCCAGATCGCCAATCCTGCGATTCGAGGAAAGCGAAGCGAGGAACGCCGCACAATGACCGAGCTTGCCTCTTCCGCACAATTGCGCGCCTCGTTTCTGCGCTGGGCGCTGGTCGCGGTTCCCGCGCTCGTGTTGCTCGGTTCGCTATCAGGAGTGTTGTCGAACAGCGGTGCGGACAATGCGTGGTTCGCGTCACTGGTTAAGCCATCGATTTATCCGGCACCGCAGCTTTTTGGCATCGTCTGGACCATACTCTACGCGTTGATGGGGCTGGCGCTGGCGCTGGTTCTTTCGGCGCGCGGGGCGTGGTGGCGCGGGCGGGCGGCAATTGCCTTTGCCGTGCAGCTGGTTCTCAATCTGGCATGGTCGCCGGTCTTTTTCGGCCTGCACCAGATCACCGCCGCGCTGGTACTGATCGCGGTTCTCGATGTGGCCGTGATAGTGACGATCTGGCTGTTCTGGAAAGTGCGCCCGCTGGCGGCGTGGCTGCTGGTGCCCTATCTTGCGTGGATTCTGTTCGCGACGGCACTCAACTGGCAATTCCTCTTGGCCAATCCCGGCGCAGATGGCCGGGAAACTTCGGGTGCGGCACAGCGAATTCAGCTTTGACCCTTGCCTGACACGCGCCAAGCCGCCATCTTGCGCGCCATGCAAAGTGAAAACCCCCTGATCGCCGACTTCGTCAAAATGGCAAACGCCGCCGCTGGCACGCTCGCCGGCATGGGGCGCGAGGCGCGTGATGGCGCGCGCGAGAAAATGCGCGAGGCGATGGGCGGGCTCGATCTCGTCAGCCGTGAAGAGTTCGACGCGGTGAAATCGATGGCGGCCAAGGCACGCGAGGATAGCGAAAGCCTGAAGTCGCGGGTCGAGGCGCTGGAAAAGGCGCTGGCGGCCAAGTCTAAGAAGTAGGTTTTTCGTCTGCACCTTGCACTTGGCGCAGCGCCTGATTATCCGCCCATATAATGCAGGGCGGACCCATACAGCAGCGTGATCCGCTAATCTGGTGCGTGCTTATCACGCTCGGTTTTCTCGCGCTTGTCTGGCACCGGCTGGGCATTCCGTCGCAGATTTACTTCGACGAGATCCATTACGTTCCCGCCGCGCGCCAGCTGCTCAAGATGCAGTCGGCCAATCCTGAGCATCCGCTGTTCGCCAAAGAGGTGATTGCGGCGGCAATCGCGCTGTTTGGTGACAAGCCGCTGGTCTGGCGGGTGCCCTCGGCGCTGTTTGGCACGCTGGGCCTGTTTGCCTTCGGCCGCGCGGTGTGGTGGGCGACGCACCGGCGTTTTGCAACATTGGCCGCGATGGGCCTGCTGGTGACCAGTTTTGCCTGGTTCATCCAGAGCCGCATTGCCATGCTAGACATGATCATGGCCGGGCTGGCGATGATGGCGCTGTGGCAGGTGGCGGTAGCAGTCAATGTTGCCGCGCGGCGTGCGCGCTGGCATTTGTTGGCCGCCGGTGTGCTGTTCGGACTGGCATTAGGGGCAAAATGGAGCGTCGCGCCATTAGCCATGCTGCCCGGCCTCACTTTCCTCGCACTCCGCTTTCGCGATCACGGGCGGCGGCTGTTGACTGAAAGTGGCACACGCCCGCTGTCCGGCATTTCGCTATGGGAAGCCGCCATCTGGCTCGGCGCTGTGCCGCTGACGGTCTATTGGGCGACCTATCTTCCGGCCTTTCTCTATGCCCACAACCCCACCGATCCGCTCGCACCGATCTCCTGGCACCGTTACATGCTGCAATTGCAGGACAGCGTTACCAAATTGCATCCCTATCGCTCTATCTGGCCCGACTGGTTGGTGAACTGGCGCGCGGTCTGGTATCTTTATGAGCCGGTCGACGGGGCGCAGCGCGGCATTCTGCTGATTGGCAATCCCTTCACCATGCTGGCCGGATTGCCAGCGCTGTGTTGGTGCCTGTGGGCAGGTCTTTGGCGTGGGCGCAGCGATGCGTTGGCCTTTGCTGCGCTCTATCTCGCTGCGCTTGGTTTATGGATAGTCTCGGACAAGCCGATCCAGTTCTATTATCATTACCTCCTGCCTGGCAGCTTCCTGATGGCATGCCTTGCGCTGACACTCGACCAGGTGTGGAGCAAGGGCGGCAAATGGCGCTGGCCGCCGCTGCTGGCGCTGGGGCTGGCCGGGGGGATGTTCGTGTGGTTCTATCCGATCCTGTCGGCGGCCCAGTTGCACGAGGGGCGCAACAGTTTCCTGCACTGGATGTGGCTGAACAGCTGGCGCTAGTTTGCGGGGCAAGTCTCCTTTAGAAGCGCGGCATGGCCAAAGCTGACCGACTTGAACG
>JANPPM010000263.1:0-2776 GCA_031428495.1 Novosphingobium sp. | reverse complement strand
CCGCGCGGCGTCGGCGGACCGCCGCTGCGCCCGATGGCCGAACCCAGCGCAGTGATCGCCGCCGAGATCGGCTTCAACCAGCTCGCACAAGCCAAAGGGCAATGGTCGGCCTTTCGCGAGACGGCAGCCAAAGGCGCGGAGATGTTTGTGCCCGAACGCGTTCTGGCTGACGTCTGGCTAAAGGGCCGCGCTGATCCCAGCGTACCTGTCAGCTGGCAGGCACACGCCGTCTGGTCGAGCTGTGACGGCTCGCACGCAGTAACGCGCGGCGCATGGCAGCGTCCGGGCTCTGCAGGCAGTTACATCACGGTGTGGCAGCGGCAGAAAGATAACAAATACAAGTGGCTGCTCGATATGAGCTTAGCGGATGAGGCCGTAGCAGCCGCGCCCGAAATGGTTTCCGCTCGCTCTGCCGATTGCGGTCGTTCGCCTACGCAGCGGGCAGCGCTCGCGGCAAGCGAAGCGGCCCGGCAAGCGGCGGTCGCTGCGATTGTGGCAAGCGGACAGCGAGAAACTGCTTTAGGCGGTTCGAACGATGCGACGCTCAACTGGACTTCACAGGTCACGCCGAATGGGACGCGCCGTTTTGAGGTGACACTATGGACCGGCGCTGCGTTTGAAAAAGTTATCGATTCCGACAGGCCGAGCCAGCCGCGCTGACTACTACTGTAGCGTCACCCGGTCGTCATCGCTGTCGCGCCGCCCGAAAAACTGCATCAACTGCACCAGCAGCTCGCAGCGTTCGGCAATTCCATCAGCCTCCAGCAAGGCCTGCTTGGCCGCAGCATCGAACGGCGCGATCTGGCTGACGCCGTTGATCAGCGACACATCGTCAAGCTGCGCCACTGAATTCCAATCGACGCTGTAACCTTGCGCATCGGCAAAACGCCGCGCCTCGCGCTCGAATGACGCGCGCTCAACCGGCGCAAGACACTGGTCCCCGTCGTTCTTCAGCAGTTCGCCTTCGATCTGGCGAAAGGGCGTGGTGACATCAAGTTCGCGCAGCACCCGGAACCGCGCTTCGCCTTCGAGCACGATATTGTAGCGGCCATCGTCCAGCGCCTCGACATTACCAATCCGGCCAAGGCAGCCCACCGCGAACAGAGGCGCATCCTCGCCGCCGCGCTGCGGCTGGATCATACCAATCCGCCGGTCGCGCGCCAGGGCATCGCTGATCATCGCGCGGTATCGCGGCTCAAACACATGCAGCGGCAACTGCAATCCGGGATAGAGCAAGGCTCCGCTCAGCGGAAAGATCGAAATCCGGGTCTTGGTCTCGACCATATAAGGCTCCTATCCGAACAATACAGTCGAAAGCTTGCGCCGGGTCGCGGCAACCCACGGATCTTCCAGTCCGATCGCCTCGAACATCTGGAGCAATCGCGCCTTTGCCGCGCCTTCGTTCCACTCCCGGTCGGCGGCGATCATCGCCAGCAATACAGAGGCGGCAGCATCGCGGTCGCCAGCGGCAAATGCGGCCTCACCATAGGCAAGCTGCGCGGCCATATCTTCCGGTGCCGACTCGGCTGCGGCGCGCAATGCGGCAAGTTCGCCCTCTTCGGGCCGCGCACGGGCCAGATCGAGCGCCGTGCGCGCCCGCTCTATCGCTGGGTCCTTGGCCATCTCTGGGTCGAGCGCGGCCAGCACATCGTCCGCCGTCTCAATATGCCCTGCCATGGCGAGTGCGCGCACCATCCCGGCGGCGGCCTGCATATTGTCAGGCGCAATCTCGGCGATCTGAGAAAAGATGCCAGCCGCACGTTCGCCGTCACCGGCTGCCAGCACTTCCTCGCCCATTGCCAGCAGCGGCGCGATGTCCTGCGCCGGTTCTGTGCCCGGTGCGCCGCCGCCTACGGGCAATTTGGCGAGCAACTGGTCGAGGATCGTCTTGAGTTGCGCTTCGCTGCGCGCATTGGTCAGATCGGCGACCGGCTGACCCTGGAACACCGCATAGACCGTAGGGATCGACTTGACCTGAAACTGGGCGGCGATGAACTGTTCCTCATCGACATTGACCTTGGCCAGAATCACGCCCTTGTCAGCATAGTCCGCCGCGACCCGTTCCAGCACCGGTGACAGGGCTTTGCACGGCCCGCACCATTCGGCCCAGAAATCGAGGATCACCAGATTGGTCATCGACGGCTCGGCCACGGCCTTGCGGAAGCGATCGACGGCTTTTTGCTCTTCGATATTGAGACCCATGGTGGCCAAGGCGTATTCTCCGTCGCTGGCAGGAATGTATTGCGCCTTAAATCGGCCCTTTTCACCAATTTGTGAAGGGCGAATGCAGTATTTGCCAACAGCGACGCCGCTCTGGACGGTTTCGCTGTGCAATGTGCCCAATTTTCCCTTGCCGGGGGCAAGACCCGATGCTAACCGCGCGCCTCACCCCGGCCCGCTGCCAGTCAGCAGGCCGAAAAAACGTCGAGAGCGGGCGTAGCTCAGGGGTAGAGCACAACCTTGCCAAGGTTGGGGTCGAGGGTTCGAATCCCTTCGCCCGCTCCAAAATTATTCAGAAAACTCAATGAGTTGACTGCCCTTCGGGGCCGCTTTGCACATGCGATCGGTCTAAAAATAAGGACCGGCAAAGGACAGGCGCTAGGCGCAGTTGGGGAGTAGGACGGGTGCCAGCCTTGTTGCGCTGACCTTCGCCGATTACGGTGCGAACATTATGGCAACGACGAATCACGATGACGCCTACGATAAGCTTCTAACCGCGCTGCTAGGGCGCGTGTTGGACATGCTTCGCTTTGCCGAAGCCAAGAACGCCGCGTTG
>JANPPM010000262.1:0-3554 GCA_031428495.1 Novosphingobium sp. | reverse complement strand
TAAGATTGTCAGCATATTGCGGATTGACCGGATCGCTGGCCATCGCCTGTTCAAAATAGCGCTGGGCAAGGTCGAAGCGGCCAAGGCGGGCATAGGCGACACCCATACCGTTGATCGCTGGCGCAACAGCCTCGCCATTGGCTAGTGCCCGCTGGAACGATTCGATTGCAAGACCGATCTGGCCTTCGGTGAGTTGGCGCCGACCGATAGATGTCGCACTATCGGCTTTCACCGCTGCCCCGGCTGCCAAAGCTGCTGCCGGAGCGGCTTCCTGCATCGGTGCCGCACGCGGCGCATGGCGCGCAAACTTTATACCGAGGAAGGAGTTGCAGGCTCCAAGCGGCAGCGTGAGTGCAATCAGAACAACGGCTCGTGCGGGGAAATAGCGCATTTTACCCTCCTGTCATGGCTGGAATAAGTTGACGAACAACGCGCACTGCGGCGGGCAGCATCAGCACGCCGATCATCACCGGCAACATGCAGGTGACAAGCGGTATCGAAATCAGGACGGGGATGCGGTGTGCCTTTTCCTCGGCCCTCATCCGCCGCCGCTCACGCATTTCAGATGCGTAAATGCGCAGGGTCGTGGCGATGCTTGTCCCCAGTTTGTCCGACTGAATGAGCAGGGTGGCGAATGAGCCGATCTCGTCAACCCGCGCCGCTTCCACCATCTTGCGCAGCGCCTCTTCGCGCGATGCTCCCGCGCGCAATTGCAGGGTCGCAGTGGTCAGCATTTTTGACACAAGAGGATGGGAAGTCGCCATTTCGCGCCCCACTCGGTCCAGTGCAGCTTCGAGCCCAAGTCCCGCCTCAACGCAAACCAGCATCAGGTCCAGGCTGTCAGGGAAACCGTTGATCAACTGATCCTTGCGCCGATCAGCCTTGGCCCGCACAAAAAGGGCAGGCACGTACAAGCCGGCCAGTGCCGCAATCGACCCGAAGATGTAGAGCTTGATATACGACAGTTCCTTGCCGCTGAGCAGGCTGAGCACGACAAAGCCAGTCGGCAGGACAACCACCATCATCAGCCGGATCAGCGTGTAAATCCTGGGCGCTGAGGGGGAATCAAAGCCCGCAGCAATCATCTTGTCGCGCAGCTGATCGGACTTGGTATCCGTCAGGTTGAGCCCGGCACGCTCGATCCTGTCGACCAACCGGCTCCATTGGTCGTCGCGCCGGTCACGCAGCGTAGATGGCCCGGCGATACCGCCTTGCGGCCCGGCGATGGAACGCAGCTCGCTGCGCACGCCGACACGCCTGCGAACCACAGTCAGCACCACGAGCACTACCCCAACAACCAGCGCAAACAGCACAATCAGGGCGGCGAGGCGGGCGACAGGATTGGCGGCGAGAAAATCTATCATCTCAGACCTTCAGATCGACAATTTGGCGGATAACCAGCACCCCTATGGTGTACAGCACCAGCAGCCCGGGAAAGCCGATCATAAATATCGGGTCCTGCGCGACATCGAGGTAAAAACCCGGGTTGACCACGAACATGCTGACCAGCGTCAGCACCGGCAAGACAGTGAGCATCCAACCGCTCATCCGCCCTTCCGAGCTCAGGGCCCTGACTTTCATATACATCGACGCCCGCGCCCGGATGACCGACGACAGGTTTTCGAGAATTTCGGCCAGGTTACCGCCAGTCTCGCTTTGCACGGAGACTGAGACGACGAACATCCGCATGTCTTCAAGGTTCCAGCGTTCGGCCATTGCCGCCAGCGCTTCTGTCAGCTCCGCGCCATAAGAAACCTCGTCCGAAACGAGGCCAAACTCGCTGCCGATGGGATCGCCCATCTCTTCGGTAATCAGGAAAATTGCCGATGCGATCGGATGCCCGGCGCGTAGTGAGCGGGTGAAGATATCAACCGCGATCGGAAACTGCTCTTCCATGCGCTTGTAGCGGCGCTGCGCCAGATTGCTGATGACGATCACCGGCAAACCGACGGCGATGGCCACTGCGATTACCAGGACCAGCTGGATGACCCCCGCAGTCAAGCGGAATTGCGCCCCAAGCGCAAGGAGCAGGATTGCCCCGGTCAGTACGCAGGCCCCTATGCCCATGCCAACCAGCACCTGGCGCGTCTCAAACCCAATGCCCGACATCATCACCATCCGGACAAACCTGACATGCTGCCGCTCCAGCCACCCTGCATCCGGGTGAAGGATGGGCGGCGCATTCTTCAGCAGGCTCTGGTTCACCTGATCGCGATCAATACCCGAGCGCAGCATCGTCAGCCGCCGATTGACGGCGCTGCGGTCGCTGCGCCAGTTCACGATGGCATTCATCACGAGCTGCGAGATCAGAAACACTGACGCGAAGATCGCGATAAGTATGGCAAGCCGGATGAGCAGCCCAGTCATGTTGAGCCACCCGTCATGTGGCTTCAAACCTAGCCTGTGGGTTGAACAGGCCCGGATCCAGATGGACCCCCAGGTTGGCCAGCTCGGATGCGAATTTTGGGCGGATGCCGGTTGCTTCGAAATGGCCCAATACGTTCCCGGCGTCGTCCCGTCCGCTCATCTTGAAGCGGAAAATCTCCTGCATGGTGATCGTCTCGCCCTCCATGCCCGTTACTTCGCTGAGCGAGAGCACCTTGCGCTTGCCGTCGCTGAGCCGGCCGATCTGGAGGACGACGTTGATGGCGGCGGCGATCTGCGCGCGGGCAGAACGGGCAGGAATATCGATCCCGCTCATGCCGACCATTTGCTCGATGCGTGAAAGGGCATCGCGCGGGGTGTTGGCGTGGACCGTGGTCATCGAGCCGTCGTGGCCGGTGTTCATCGCCTGCAGCATGTCGAAGGCCTCACCGGCGCGGCATTCGCCCAGGATAATCCGGTCAGGCCGCATGCGAAGCGCGTTCTTGACCAGATCGCGCTGGCCGACCTCACCCTTGCCCTCGATATTCGGCGGCCGCGTTTCCAGCCGGGCGACGTGCCCTTGCTGCAATTGCAGCTCGGCGGAATCCTCGATGGTGACGATGCGTTCGCGCTCGTCGATATAGGACGACAGCGCATTGAGCATGGTTGTCTTTCCTGACCCCGTGCCGCCGGAAATGATGACGTTGCGGCGCCCTTTGACAACGGCTTGCAGAACTTCGGCCATGGCAAAGGGGACGGAGCCGATCTCGATCATCCGCGCCATACTGATCGGCTTCTTGGAGAACTTGCGGATCGACAGTAGCGAGCCGTCGATCGCCAGCGGCGCAACAATCGCATTGACCCGTGAGCCATCGGCAAGCCGGGCATCGACGAAGGGCGAGGACTCATCGATCCGGCGGCCCACCGCGCTGACGATCTTCTGGATGATGCGCAGCAGGTGCTTCTCGTCCTGGAAACGGGTGGCAACCCGTTCCAGCATGCCGAACCGTTCGACGAACACCGTCTCATGGCCGTTGACCAGAATATCGTTGATCGTCTCGTCCTTGAGCAAGGGCTCCAGCGGCCCCAGGCCCAGCAATTCGTCGAGGACGTCGTTGCAAAGCGCCGCGCGTTCGTTGCGGTTGAGCGCCTCGCCGCTGGTTTCCAGCAGTTCGCCGATGATGTCCGCC
>JANPPM010000261.1:0-2034 GCA_031428495.1 Novosphingobium sp. | reverse complement strand
GAACCTGTCGGCAGCGGCGCTGGTTGTTTCCTTTGGCCGGAAGGGCGGGGCGACGGAGATGTCGAACGGCCCGCTGCGGCCAAATTTAGCCCGTAGTTCCGACAATTTTGCCACCTTTTCGCCGAAATGCGGCATGTCGGTCACTGCCGAGCGGCGGATAACCGGGTCGTTGGTCGGCACGGTGAAATAGGGCACCCAGCCGTCACCCAGCCGCGCAGCACGCTCCAGCGCGCGGTCGCTGCCGCCGCCGACCCAGATCGGCGGGGCCGGGGAGGGCAAGGGGCGCGCTTCGTTGCCTGGTGCATTGAAATGGCGGCCCTGTTTGCTCACCGCGCCGCCCGCCCAGATTTCGCGCAAGGTTTCCAGCGCCTCGTCGGCCAAGGCTCCGCGCTCAGCATAGGAGACGCCCAGTGCGCCAAATTCTTCCTGTTGATAGCCTACGCCGACACCCAGCAGCAGCCGGTGGCCCGAGAGAATTTGCAGGGTCGAGGCCGCTTTCGCCAACAGGAACGGGTTGCGATAAGGCAGCACGATAATGTTGGTGAACAGCTTCAATTTGCTGGTGCAGGCGGCGACATAGGCAAAGGCGGTCAGCGGATCGGTGCAGTCATGGCCGCCGGGATCGTTGTGCAGCCAATGGGCTGACGGGGCCGGGTGCTCGGATGTCAGGCAGGCATCTATCCCGGCATCCTCCAGCGCCCGCACCATGCCGCGTACTTCGTTGCCGGGGCCTTCACCCACGCCCGGCTGAATACGCGCGAGCGGGATATTGAGCGCAAATTTCAAGCTCTTGTCTCCTGAACTTCGTTTCTGGTTATAGCGGTGTGGATCAGGCGTAAGCGTCGCTGACCTTGTAAACCCACAGCACTGCAGACGGCATGTCGAGCGCATCGCTCTGCGGCATCTCGCCAGCTGCTCCGCGCCGACCCATCTCGGCCATGACCGCGCCGATGTCATCAGTCTCGATCTCGTAGATCGCCAGATATTTGAGCCCCGGCTCACCCGCGAGGGTCATGGCCTGTTCCAGTCGCCGCCCGCCAGTTACACCGGGAAGTGCGCAGATGTCGCCAAAGTGCTGGTTGTCATACCACGCGTTATAGTCGTCATCGCGGCCCGGCTTGGCCTGCGATTGCACTACCATGTTATATTTCGCCATTTTATCGTTCCTCTTCGAAAGCGTTTCGTCGTTCGTCTAAAGATCTAGGGCAGCCATGTCCTCAGCCGTCAGACGCAACTGTGCTGACTTGAGAATGTCCTCAAGCTGGGCAAGGCTGGTAGCACTGGCAATGGGGGCGGAGACAGAAGGGCGGGCCATGACCCATGCCAGCGCAACCTGCGCCAGTGTAGCATTGTGACGTGCAGCGACGCCGTCCATCGCATCGAGCAGTTTGAACCCGCGTTCATTGAGATAGGGCCCGGCAGACCCGCTGCGTGCCCGGCCCTCGATGTCCGCCTTGCTGCGGTACTTGCCAGTGAGGAAGCCTGCCGCGAGCGAGAAATAGGTTATCACGCCAAGATCGTTTTTGGCGCACAGCGCCTCGGTTGGGCCCTCATATAGTCCGCGCTCGGCGAGGTTATAGTGCGGCTGGAACACTTCGTAGCGCGCTCGGCCATTCCCGCCCGCGTTTATCGCCGCGTCAAGTTCATCAGAAGTATAATTCGACGCACCGGCGACGCGGACTTTCCCGGCGTCGATCAGGTGCTGGTAGGCTTCCAGCGTCTCCTCAATGGCCACGTCAGGATCGGCACGGTGCGACATGTACACATCGATATAGTCGGTCTGGAGCCGCTTCAGCGAAGCATCGCAGGCACGCAGGAGATAATCCCGGCTCAGTCCTTTGAGACCTTCTCCCATTGGCAGGCCGCCCTTGGTGATGATGACTATGCGGTCGCGCACACCGCGGTCTTTCATCCATTCGCCCATCACTGTCTCAGATTCGCCGCCAATGTGGCCGGGGACGAAGATCGAATAGACGTCAGCCGTGTCGATGGCGTTGAACCCGGCATCAAGAAAATCGTCGAGAATGGCAAAAC
>JANPPM010000260.1:0-2991 GCA_031428495.1 Novosphingobium sp. | reverse complement strand
GCCAGCGTCGCTGCGCCAATCCAGTTGGCATAGGGAAAGCGATCGAGCAGCCAGCCGGTGACCAACTTGCCGATGATCCCTGTCACCCCGAACAGACCTGCCAGCCATGCGGCATTGCTGCGCGAGACGCCGGAGCCAGTGAGAATCGGCACCTGATGGATTTGCAAGCCGAGGCTGAGCAGCATCATGACAAAGGTCGACGCCGCAATCGCCCACAGCGCACGGCTGCGCCAGGCCTCGGCGACTGACAGGCCAGTTAGCTCGACTGGTGCAGCGCTAGCGTTTCCCGATTGCTCGGACACGCGCTTGCGATCATGCGCGTCATAGAGAAACAGCCAGCTCAGCAGCAGCGCAAAGCCGCCCCAGCCCAGCCCCAATGCGACATAGGCAATCCGCCAGCCAAACTCTTCGATCAGCCAGTTTGTCAGCGGCGGTGCGATAATCTGTGCTGCGGCAGTGCCTGACAAGGTCAGACCCAGCGCCAGCCCGCGCCCCGCAGTGAAAGTGCCGGAAACCGCAGCCGTCCACACGGTCGTTTTCACCGCAATCGATATCAGCGCATAAAACGCCCAGATTGCTAGCCATTGCACCGGCGAGCCGTTGGCCAGCGCGATCCCGGCCATGGCAAACGATGTGATTATCAGACCCGGCAAGGCCAACCTGCGCGAGCCATAACGGTCGATCAGAATGCCGAAAAACGGCGAAAGCAGCGCCGTGACCACGGACGAGATGCTGGTCCCCGCCGATATCAGCGTTCGACCCCAGCCGAATTCATCGCCAATCGGCTCCATGAACATGCCGAGCGAGGCGGTGGGCAGCGAAAAGAACGAAAAACCGACAAAACACGCGAGCACCAGCGCCCAGCCGCGCTGCCACTCGGCTGTGGCGCTCACTCCTTCAGTTCGCAATTGGCCTCTCCGGGAGCCGTTAGCCGACCCTATCTATTGGCCAGCAGACTATCGACAACCGAAGGATCGGCAAGCGTCGATATGTCGCCCAGATTGGACGTATCACCCTCAGCGATCTTGCGCAGAATCCGCCGCATGATCTTGCCGCTGCGCGTCTTGGGCAGCGCCGGGGCGAAGTGGATGACATCGGGGGTCGCAATGGGGCCGATTTCCTTGCGGACCCACTGGGTCAGTTCTTTGCGCACGTCTTCGCTCTCGGCCTCGCCAGCGTTCAGTGTGACATAGGCATAGATGCCTTGCCCCTTTATCTCATGCGGCATGCCGACAACTGCCGCCTCGGCAACCTTTGAATGGGCAACGAGAGCAGATTCGACCTCGGCAGTACCCATGCGGTGGCCCGAAACGTTGATCACGTCATCGACCCGGCCGGTAATCCAGTAATAGCCATCTTCATCACGTTTGCAGCCGTCGCCGGTAAAATACTTGCCTTTGTAGGTGCTGAAATAGGTCTGGAAAAATCGCGCGTGATCCCCCCAGACCGAGCGCATTTGGCCGGGCCAGCTTTGCGTGATGCACAGGTTACCCTCGGTCGCGACGCCCGGCTCCTCTGGCAGCACAGCGCCCTCGGCATCCACCAGTTGCGGCGCCACGCCGTACATCGGCAAGGAGGCGCTGCCGGGTTTCATCGCAATCGCACCGGGCTGGCCGGTGATCATTGCCGCGCCGGTTTCGGTCTGCCACCAGGTGTCGACAATCGGACAGCGCCCCTCGCCGACCACGCGCCAGTACCACTCCCATGCCTCGGGATTGATCGGTTCGCCAACCGAACCAAGCAGGCGCAGCGAACTCCGCGAAGTCTTCGTCACCCATTCATCGCCCTCACGCATCAGCGCGCGCAGCGCGGTCGGTGCGCCATAGAAGATGTTGACCTGATGCCGGTCGACGATCTGCCAGAAGCGCGAATGGTCGGGGTAATTGGGCACCCCTTCAAACATCACCTGCGTCGCGCCATTCACCAGCGGCGCATAGACGACATAGGAATGGCCGGTGACCCAGCCAACATCGGCCGCACACCAGTAAACCTCGCCGGGGCGGTAATCGAAAACATAGTGGTGGGTCATCGCCGCCCAGGTCAGATAGCCGCCAGTGGTGTGCAGCACGCCTTTGGGTTTACCGGTGCTGCCCGAGGTATAGAGAATGAACAGCGGGTCTTCCGCGCCCATTTCTTCCGGTGGGCAGTCAGCCGAAACAGCCTCGCGCTGCTCATGCCACCAGTAATCGCGGCCACTGGCCATGGTCACCGGGCTATTCGTGTGCTGCACCACCAGCACTGCCTCAACCGAAGGGCACTGCGTTACAGCCGCATCGACATTCGCCTTGAGTGCCACCAGCTTGCCGCCGCGCATACCGCCGTCGGCTGTCACAACAATCTTGCTGTCGCAGTCCTGTATACGGCCCGCCAGCGCCTCGGGCGAAAAGCCGCCGAACACGACCGAATGGATTGACCCGATGCGGGTGCAGGCGAGCATGGCAATCGCCGCCTCGGGGATCATCGGCATGTAAATCGTCACGCGCTCGCCGCGGCCTGCGCCCAAGGCCTTCAGCGCATTGGCAAAGCAGCACACTTCTTCGTGCAACTGACGGTAGGTAATCTTGCGCTGCTGCGTGGGATCATCGCCTTCCCAGAGGATCGCGACGGTATCCCCGCGCTCCGCCAGATGCCGGTCGAGGCAATTGGCCGAGACATTCAATGTGCCGTCGGAGAACCATTCGATGCCGAAGTCCGCCTCGTCGAAACTGCACTTTGAAAGCTTGGTCCAAGGCTTGATCCAGTCGAGCCGGGCGGACTCTTCGCGCCAGAAGGCTTCGGGTTGCTCCAGCGAGCGGCGATATTTTTTGGCATAGCCAGCGGCATCGACATAGGCGCGGCTTGCCCATTCGGTGGGGACGGGGTGGTTGGTGGACATCGCGGGCTTCCTCTTCCTCGTCCCGGGCCAGACCCCGGACCGCAGGCGTGATGTTGGCCCGTGTGGCACTGCGGCGGCCAGCGGTCCCGGGTGAAGCCCGCGGAGAAGGATCAGGT
>JANPPM010000259.1:0-1889 GCA_031428495.1 Novosphingobium sp. | reverse complement strand
GCGCAACTGCGGGACACCAAAATCAGACGCGTTCAGCAATCGCCAATCAACCTGATATCCCAACTTGCGAAGCTGTTCCTTCAAATGCAGCCGGTAATCTTCAAACACGGCCGACAGAAAGCCGCGCACATTTTCGATCATCACAGCTCTCGGCCGGATTTCATCGATCAATCTAAGTGCGGCAGGAAATAGGTTGCGTTCATCCTTGTCACCAAGTTGCTTGCCGGCGATGGAAAATGGAGGGCAGGGCAATCCGCCAGCCAGCAAATCGACGCCAGCGTATGGTCGACCGTCAAATGCATTCATATCAGCAGTATGAACGTCCCAATTGGGCCGATTAAGCCGCAAGGTTTTGGCATAATCCGGTTCGATTTCGACCAGGGCGGAATGACGAAATCCAGCTTGCTCCAAGCCAATCGCCTGACCACCGGCCCCAGCACAAAATTCGATAGAGTGCATCAGTCGCTCCTGCCTCCGTGCGAACTATGTTCTTAATTCGTTCCAGTCAAGTCTGGTTCCCCCCTCAATCCCCCGCGACCATCATCCCGTCCACCCGCAAGGTTGGCACATTGACCGGCCGGTGCCATTCCAGATCGTTCGCCGGCGTCAGCGCGCGGAACATGTCGAGCAAGTTCCCCGCTATCGTGAACTCCGCCACCGGCCCGGCGATTTCGCCATCCACAATGCGGAAGCCCGAAGCCCCCCGGCTGTAATCGCCGGTTACGCCGTTGACCCCCATGCCGATCAGTTCGGTGATGTAGATGCCGTCCTTGATGTCCGCCATCAGCTGCGCGGGGGTCACGCTGCCCGCCGCCAGATGGAGATTGCTGGTGCCAACGCCCGGCGCGCCGCCGTGGCCGCGCGCGGCGTGGCCGGTGGGGGCAAGGCCGAGCTGGCGGGCCGACGCGCTATCCATCAGCCAGCCGGTGACCTTGCCGTTCTCGACGAGGTTGCGCGGCGTCGTTGCCAGCCCCTCGCCGTCGAAAGGGCGTGAACGCAGCCCACGCACCCGGTGCGGCTCATCGGCAATCACTACGGCACTGTCGAACAGCTGCTCGTCCAGCCGGTCCAGCAGAAAACTTGACCGCCGGGCAATGGCGCTGCCGGATATGGCCCCAGTCAAATGCCCCACCAAAGTCCCGCCGACGCGCGGATCGAAGACCAGCGGCATTGCTCCACTTTTGACCCGGCCGGGGTTCAGCCGGGCAACCGCGCGCTGACCTGCCTGTTCGCCGATGTATTGGGGGCTGGGCAGGTCTGCGGCGTGATGGGCAGAGCGCCAGGCATAGTCGCGCTGCATGCCACTGCCTTCGCCTGCAACTACGCTCGCGGATAGCCCGTGGCTGGTGGTGGCATAGGCCCCGGCAAAGCCATGGCTGGTGGCAAGTGCGAACAGCCCGCGCCCCGAACTGGCGCTGCCGCCCTCGGAATTGGTGACGCCAGAGACCGTGCGAGCCGCGTCTTCAGCTGCTTCGGCCATCTCGCGCAAGGCGGCGGGGCTGGGCTCGGCAGGATCGTCAAGATCGAGCTGCGGGAACGGGCCCTTGAACAGCAGCTCTGCGGACGCCAGCCCGGCATAGGCGTCTTCGGGCGCAAGGCCTGCCATGGCGACTGCGCGCGCGGCCAGTTCGCCCAGCGCCTCATCGCTCATGTCGGAAGAGCCAATGCTGGCCGAACGGTTGCCGACGAAGGCCCGTAGTGAAATGTGCTCGCTTTCCGAACGCTCGACATCTTCGAGCGCGCCCAAGCGCACCGACACGCTTTCAGAGGCGTCGGCGCTGTAAACTACGTCGGCGGTATCCGCCCCGGCGCGGCGTGCGCGGTCAATCAGGGCGGCGGCGCGGTCGCGGGCGGCATCAAGGCTGAGCATGGCGGTGTGGTCACTCCGG
>JANPPM010000258.1:0-4501 GCA_031428495.1 Novosphingobium sp. | reverse complement strand
GGTTCGGGCTCGATCTTCGCGGCCTATAATTACCAGCACAATGATTCTATATTTGGTCGCGACCGGGACTACATTCGTGACGTTGACTGGCTTTCGCCCAATCTCACCCCGCGCGGCCGATCGTGCGCGCCGGGCAATGTTCAGGTCGGCAGCAACATGTTTGCGCTTCCGGCACTCACATCGACGACGCCGAATGTGTGCGACCCGTCAGACGATTCAACTGTCGTTCCCTCCAGCACCCGCCATGGCGCGCTGGTTGGCCTTCACCAGGATCTGGCTGATTGGCTGACTGTTGATTTGCGCGGCTTTTATGGCGAACGAAGTTCGACGTCGCTATCGCCGTTCAGCGGCAACGTCGGTCTTTCGGGGGCCAGTTCGCCCGGCTTCCCGGCCTTCGGGGTCCCGCCGAGCTTCCGTAACTTCTATTACACCCCGGTTCCCGGTCAGAACGCGACCGCAGCTCAAACTGTGTTCTTCACCTTTGCGCCACTCCCCGGGCAGAATTCCGCCCGTTCGCGCAGTTCCTTCGAGGAATGGGGCACCAACGCCGAGTTCGCGGCAAACATAAGCGAGAATTGGCAGTTGCGGACACTGTTCAATTACAGCCGGAGCAACAGCGAGTTCCACATCGATGAGCTCAACTCGGTTCTGCTCAACTCGTTCGCAAACGGTGCGACCGCAGCAGACGCGATAAACTTCTACAATCCCGGCACGGGGACGAGCGACCTCGCGAATATCGCGCGGTTGGTAAACAGCGAGCTTGCCGGGCAGGGCAAGGAGACTCTGCTCGACATTCGCGCCATCCTGGACGGTACGCTGTTCAAGCTGCCGGGCGGTGACGTCAAGGTGGCGGTTGGCTATGAATACATGCACACCAACTTCCAGCAGCGGACCGCCGATGATGCGCCGATCGGAACCTTGCGCACGGCGGCCTATGCGACTTACCGCCGCCGCACTAACTCGGTTTTCGGCGAGGTCAATGTGCCACTTGTCGGTGCTGACAATCGCATGGGGTTCATCCATTCGCTGACGCTGGCCGCGTCAGTGCGCTACGACAGCTTCAGTGACTTTGGCAGCACAACCAACCCGAAGATCGGCATCAATTTCAAGCCAGTCGACTGGCTGGGCCTTCGCGGAAATTACTCGACGTCGTTCAACGCGCCGTCGCCCAACGATCAGCTCGGTGCGCTGCGCAACTCGTCTTCTTTCCTTCCGTTCAACGCTTTCGTCCGGCCGGGCGATCTGCCGACGGTCACAGGCTTGGTCGCCTTGCAGGGCTCCAACCCCGGCCTGTTGCCGCAAACGGCGAAGTCATACTCGTTTGGCATCGATATCGATCCGCCATTCGTGCCAAGACTGCGCGCAAGCGCCAATTACTACAATGTGAAGTTCAAGAACGCTATTACCACTCCGACGCCGAATAGCGGAATTTTTGCGAATTTCCCCAACAACATAGTCGCGAACGTCAACGGCGTCACGCTGGCCCAGCTTCAGGGCTTCCTCAATGCATCGGGCGCGCCGAATGCGGCCGCAACGCTCGCAACTGCAGGGGCAAGGTGCGCGAACCCGGCGGCTTGCAACATCTACGAACTGATTGACTTCCGCCAGGGCAACTACGGCAGCGTCGACGTCCAAGGCATCGATTTTGCGGTCAATTACCGCTCCACGACCAGCTTCGGCGGGATCGATGCCAGGGTCTCGGGGAACTATGTGCTTAGCCGCAAAACCCAATCGGGTGTTGGGGCTCCGGTCGTCGACCAGCTGAAAACCACTAATGAATTGGCACCGGGACAGGCGGCGCCGAACGGTTTGAGAATCGTGAACGATGCTTCGAGCCGGTTGCAGCTGTCGGCATCTATCGGCGCTGACATCGGCAGTTTTCGTGCGGAGGCCACCCTCAACCACACCGCGGGTTACAATGTCGTCCGTTGCGACCCCACCACCTTTCCGGTCTGCAATGCCTCGGCCACAGGTGTGCCCACCGCAAACGGCAGGCCGCAGGACAGGGTTGGTGCCTTCAACACCGTCAACCTGTTCTTCAAGTACGATGTGCCCAGAGACAGCCTGCTGCTCAGCGACCTGAGCATCACGCTCAACGTCAACAACCTGTTCAAAACCGATCCGCCGATCTTCCGTTCGATTGGAAATCAGCGGGCGGGCTATGATAACGGCTTCACCCTCGGACGCTTGATCCAGTTCGGCATAGCGAAGAAGTTCTGACGCTCGAAAATATTTGAAACGGCTGAACCTTAGGCTCGGATATCACTTCCCGGGTCTGCCGCTTTCCGGCGGCAGACCCTCCTTTTTGCACTTGAGAAATCACGTATCAAAGCAGGATTTCCAGACCATGACTCTCGAGACCATCGATCTGACTGCGCGCATCGGAACCGAGCTCAAGGCCGATATCGAAACACTGACATCCGGGGAGCACGGCACCGAAATCCGCGAGCTGCTCGAGCAGCGCGGCGTGCTGGTCGTGCGCGGACTGCACATGAACAACGAGCAGCAACTGGCATTTTCACGGTCGCTGGGAAAGGTTCAGCCGCTAGGCAAGGACGGAGTTTTCAAAGTAACCATTGATCCGAACGTCAACCCTGGCGCCGAATACATCAAGGGGGCATTTTTCTGGCATATCGACGGTGCCAGCGACGACGTTCCAAACTTTGCCGCGACACTTTCGGCGCAAAGTCTCTCGACCACGGGCGGCAGCACGCACTTCGCCAATACCTATGCCGCTTGGGATGACCTTCCGGACGATGAGAAACAACACTATGACGGCCTTCGAGTGATGCACAGTTTCGAGACTGCCCAGCGCTATGTGAACCCCGAGCCATCTGAGCGCGAGCTGATCTTTTGGCAGCATCGCACACCCAAGGTCCATCCGCTTGTCTGGACGCACACGAGTGGACGCAAGTCCCTCGTGCTCGGCTCTACTGCCTGCACCGTCGAGGGGATGCCGCCTGCTGAAGGCCGTGTGCTGTTGACCCGGCTGCGCGAATGGGCCGCCCAGCCGCAATTCGTCTATGTTCATCGCTGGACGCCTGGCGACCTGCTGATCTGGGACAATACCGGTACCATGCACCGGGTCGATCCCTATCCGCTTGAGGAAAACCGCCTCATGCATCGGACGACCATCGAGCCGCAGGAAGAATTGAAATAACCACCCGGGTGGCTGGGCATCAAATGCAAACCGTCTCACAGGAGAATACAATGAGTGGCCTTGCCATAGTTCATCGCGCTGGCCTGCTCACAGCTTCTGTAATTGCGGTGATGGCAGGCCTGGTCGCTTCGCCTACCGTGGCCGCTCCCTGTCTCAACCAGGCGAGCCCCCAGTTCGCCGGGGTCGAGCCGGCACTGGCGGTCAGTGCTGACTGCACCGATCCGGACTATAACGAAGCGACCTTTGTCGTCGACAAAGTCGAGCCGAAGACCTTTGCGCTTCCCGGTGGCTCCGCCATCCCATACACTGAGGTGACCGGCCACTTTCCCGCCACCCGGACCGCACTTCCCGCAGGCATCACCCAAAGCCCGACCACCGCAGCCCATCGCGTCACCTGGAAATTCCCTGACAAGGCGCATTGGCGCAACCGGTTTTTCCAGCAGACTTACCCGCTCCCGTTCGACATGCTGAACACTATCGATGAGCACTTTGCCTTCACCAATGGTGGTTTCACCGTGGGGATCAAGCCTGGCAATCCGAACGTCGGCTACCGGGTTCCTGCGGCCGCTGCAAAGCTCGCCAAGGCATACGCCAGCAAGCTCTATGGCAACCCGGAGCGGATTTATGGCTACCTCTATGGCCAGAGCGGAGGTTCCGTTCAGTCAATTGGCGCCAGCGAAGGCACGAGCGGGGTTTGGGACGGCATTATTCCGGTCGTTATCGCCACTGACGGGAGCACCATGCACTCCTTTCAGTGGGCGAACCTTTATGCGATCGCGATACCCCAAGCAAAACGCGAAGCAATCGCCGCCGCCGTCGCCCCCGGCAGCGGGCGCGACATTTACGCTGGCCTAGACGGCGACGAACGCGCTGTCCTGAAGGAGTTGCTGAGCGCCGGATTTGCTCGGCCGGCGCTCGAAGATATGAAGTTCACTGTGGGCTTTGGCCCTGGAAATCTTGCCGCTACCGGCGGGCTCGATCCTGCCTATGAGGACGATTTCTGGTCGAAGCCGGGCTATGAAGGAGCCGCGCCACCAGCTTGGCTGACAGCAGCAAGCGTCGATGGCTTTGCAACCATCTCCGATGTCACGCGCAACACGCAAGGGGCCCCGACCTCTGTTAACTTCGATGCCGCGACACTGCCAAAACTCGGATCGATTGGTGCAGAGGGCTTGCAATTCCATGTCTATGCCGCCGATGGCACGACCCGCATCACCAGGGGCGATGTCCGCAATCTGAGCGGCGTGCTGGCTAACGGCACGCTAACCTTGAATGGCACAAACGACCCAGTGCTGCTTGCCGCGCTGCTTGTCGGCGGCAAAATCCGGATCACCAATCGCG
>JANPPM010000257.1:0-4912 GCA_031428495.1 Novosphingobium sp. | reverse complement strand
ACCTACCTGTCCGACTGGCTGGAGGTCGATCAGAAGTTGATCGGCGATTTCGCAGACTGCACGCGAGACTGGAATTTCCTGCATGTCGATCCAGAGGCGGCTGGCGAAACCGAATTTGGCGGGACAATTGCTCATGGCTTTCTGGTGCTCTCGTTGCTTGCACCGCTGCGCTCGGCAACGCAGCGGCCGCTGTTTCCCCATCTTCGCGTTGGCGTGAACTATGGCCTGGACTCGGTGCGCTGGGTTCAGCCGGTGCGGTCAGGCAGCCGGATCAGAGCCAGTTTCCATATCGCGGCAATTACGCAGCCGTCGCCGGGGCGCTACCGTGAGGAGATGGAGGTGAGCGTCGAGGCGGAAGGGATCGAAAGGCCCGCGCTCGTTGCACGCTGGCTCACGATGTACATGACCTGACGTAAAGGCCCGCCAAAGGGGGCTTGCGTGTGTGAGTGCTTGGGCTAACAGCCGAGCAACAGTTGGAGAGGCAAAATGCGCGAATATCTCAAGTTCTATATCGACGGCCAGTGGGTCGATCCGGTCGAAGCCAAGACCGGCGAAGTGATCAATCCGGCGACGGAGCAAGTTTCCGGGCGCATTTCACTCGGTTCGGTTGCCGACATCGACAAGGCGGTTGCCGCCGCCCGCCGCGCTTTTGCCAGCTGGTCATTGACCACGCGCGAGGAGCGGCTTGAACTGCTTCTAGCCATCCAGGCGGAATACGCGCGCCGCCAAAGCGAGATGGCCGATGCGATCCGCGAAGAAATGGGCGCGCCTGCTGCGCTTGCAGGCGGTTTCCATGTTGGCCTCGGCGCCGGACACTTGCAGACTGCAATCGAAGTCTTGCGCGAGTTCAAGTTCGAAGAGCCCAAGGGCGCGACCCTGATGGTCCGCGAGCCGATTGGCGTTTGCGGACTGATCACCCCGTGGAACTGGCCGATGAACCAGACCTGCGTGAAGATTTTCCCGGCACTGGCGACCGGCAACACGATGATCCTGAAGCCGCCGCAGCTCGCGCCGTACTCCGCCCATATTCTAGCCGAAGTTTTGCACACGGCCGGGGTTCCGGCGGGCGTGTTCAACATGGTGCAGGGCTCGGGCGCAGTGCTGGGCACGGCGCTGACCACGCATCCTGACGTCGACATGATCTCGTTCACAGGATCGGAAGGCGTCGGGGTTCAGATCTCCAAGGATGCTGCCGAAACGGTAAAGCGGGTCGGGCTCGAGCTGGGCGGCAAGAGCGCTTATATCGTGCTTGATGATGCCAGCATGGCTGCCAAGGTTGCAGGCGCGACGGCAGGAATGATGGGCAATTCAGGCCAGACCTGCAGCGCGGGTTCACGGTTGCTGGTGCCTGCCGCGCGCATGGACGAGGCGATTGCTGCTGCCAAGGCTGCTGCGGATGGCGTGACGGTTGGCGATCCTGCGGGCAACTTTGCGATGGGTCCAGTGGTCTCGAAGGGCCAGTACAACATCATTCAGGAATACATCCAGAAGGGTCTGGATGAGGGCGCGCAGCTGATCGCTGGCGGACCGGGGCGGCCTGATGGAATCGAAAAGGGCTGGTTTGTGAAGCCAACGGTTTTCGTCACCACCAACGACACGACGATTGCCCGCGAGGAAATCTTCGGACCGGTGCTGGTGATGATCGGGTATGACGATATCGATCACGCGGTTGAGATCGCCAACGATTCAAACTTCGGCCTTGCAGGCTATGTCGACGGCGAAGACCTTGAGACATGCCGCGCAGTTGGCCGCCGCCTCCGCGCTGGCTGGATCGGGCTCAACGGCGGCTTCGATTTCCATGGCGCATTCGGTGGCTACAAGCGGAGCGGAAATGGCCGCGAATGGGGCGAGGCGGGCTTCCACGAATATGTCGAGCTGAAGTCACTGCTGGGTTACGCACCCTGAATTCAGGTAAGGTTCGGACAATAAAAAGGGCGCGGAGATCAGATCTCCGCGCCCTTTTTTGCATTTAGGCGAGGTTAGAGCTGGCTGAGCATATGCTCTGCGGAACTCACCTTGAATTCGCCGGGCGCTTCGACATTCAGCTGTTCGATCTGGCCATCGTTGATCACCATCGAAAAGCGCTGGCCCCGGTGGCCAAGTCCGCCGCCGGTGAGGTCCAGTTCCAGCCCGACCGCCTTGGCAAAATCGCCGTTGCCATCGGCCAGCATGGTGATGTCTTTCGAGCCGCTTGCTACGTTCCATGCGCCCATAACGAAAGCATCGTTGACGGCGGTGCAGGCAATCTCATCAATGCCCTTGGCTTTAAGATCAGCGGCCTTCTCAACGAAACCCGGCAGGTGCTTGGCCGAACAGGTCGGGGTAAACGCCCCGGGAACCGAAAACAGCGCGACGCGCTTGCCTTTGAAATAGTCGCTCGTCTGAATGGCTTCGGAGCCGGCTTCGCCAGCTTTCATCATCTTTACGTCGGGCAGGCTTTCGCCAGTTGAAATCGTCATGTTCATTCCTCGGTTGCAGGGTCTGTTCGCTGAGCGCCGATATAGTTGGCTGTTGCGCGCTGGCAACAGCACTTGGTTAATTTCGCTTTACCCGGACGCTTCAATAATCCGTTAACGCAAACGGCCGATTGTCATTCCAGCGGGATCGGGCTCGCGGGGAGACTGCAAATGACTGTTCATGGGGGCGCGGCTATTGCTGCGGCGCGTAGGGGTTTCAAATCGGCGCTTGGCTTGACAGCCTCGCTTGCCTTCATGCTATCGGCAGCCGCTCCGGCGCAGGCCGCAAGCTCGCTGAGCGGCGCAGAAAAGCTCCGACGGCTCGACATCATGTTGATGGTTACCAGTTTGCGCTGCCGCACCACCGCTGATAATTTTCAGGCCGAGTATGGTCAGTTCACCACCATGCACCTCGGCGAACTCAATCAGGCCAGCGATCAGCTTCGCGCCGATCTTGCCAATCGCTTCGGATCGGCGGGTTCGGCGCGCGCACTCGACCGGATCAGCACGGTCATGGCCAATGCCTATGGTCAGGGCCATCCTTGGCTGAGCTGCCGCGACCTCAAAACCGTGGCGAGCAATCTGGCTCGGGCTCAAGGCACGGAAACGCTTGTCGAAGCTGCTGGGCAGTTGCTCGGCGAAAGCGGCGGACCTGAACTGGCCTATGGTCACCGCTGATCGCGGGACCATATAAAGAAATCTTTATATTTGCCTCGGTCCTTCCCTGAGGCTATGGGCGGCGCTGTAACAGGCGTCGCCTTTTTGCTTGCAGGCAGGGAGGGCGGTGCCCCTCACGAACCAGAATTCAGGAGTATCGCCGCCGTGGCCACTGTATTGGATAAGACCGCCGACTATGTAATCGCCGACATCGGTCTTGCCGATTTCGGCCAGGCCGAGATCGCTATTGCTGAAACCGAAATGCCGGGTCTGATGGCCCTGCGGCAGGAATTTGGCGCGTCGCAGCTGCTCAAGGGCGCGCGGATCACCGGGTCGCTCCACATGACGATCCAGACCGCGGTCCTGATCGAGACACTGGTCGCGCTGGGCGCCGAAGTGCGCTGGGCAACCTGCAACATCTTCTCGACCCAGGACCACGCAGCCGCTGCAATCGCCGCCAAGGGCATCCCGGTTTTCGCGATCAAGGGCGAGAGCCTGGCTGACTACTGGGACTATGTCGGCCGCATCTTCGACTGGGATTCTGAAGGTTCGGAAGGTGTCACCACCAATCTGATCCTCGACGATGGCGGCGATGCCACCATGTTTGCGCTGTGGGGCGCGCGGGTTGAGGCTGGCGAAACCTTGTTTGAGCCTAGCAATGCGGAAGAAATCGAATTCGTCCGCGCGCTCAACGCTTATCTCAAGGCAAAGCCGGGCTACCTGACTGCGTCGGTCAAGGCGATCAAGGGCGTCTCGGAAGAGACCACCACGGGCGTCCACCGGCTCTATCAGATCGCCAAGGAAGGCAAGCTGCCGTTCCCTGCAATCAATGTGAACGACAGCGTCACCAAGTCGAAGTTCGACAACCTCTATGGCTGCAAGGAAAGCCTTGTTGACGCCATCCGCCGGGCAACCGACGTGATGCTCGCGGGCAAGGTCGCCTGCGTCGCCGGGTTTGGTGATGTCGGCAAGGGTTCGGCGGCGTCACTGCGCAATGGCGGCGCGCGGGTCATGGTCACCGAAGTCGATCCGATCTGCGCCTTGCAGGCGGCGATGGAAGGCTATGAAGTCGTCACCATGGAAGAGGCAGTTACCCGCTGCGATATCTTCGTCACGGCCACCGGCAACGAGGACGTGATCACCGCCGAGCACATGAAGGCGATGAAGAACATGGCCATCGTCTGCAACATCGGCCACTTTGACAGTGAGATTCAGGTCGCCGCGCTGGGCAACTACACCTGGAACGAAGTCAAGCCGGGCACTGATCTGGTGACTTTCCCCGATGGCAAGCAGATCATCATGCTGGCCAAGGGCCGTCTTGTGAATCTGGGTTGCGCCACTGGCCACCCCAGCTTTGTCATGTCATCCAGCTTCACCAATCAGGTGCTGGCGCAGATCGAACTGTTCACCAGGAACGAGAATTACGGCAAGGACGTCTATGTCCTGCCCAAGCACCTCGATGAGAAGGTTGCCGCGCTGCATCTCGACAAACTGGGCGTCAAGCTTTCCAAGCTGACCAAGCGTCAGGCCGATTACATCGGCGTGCCAGAGGCTGGACCGTTCAAGCCGGATCACTACAGGTATTAAGTGCCAATGCCCAGCGATTCACCGTTATTGGTCCCAAGGACATTGTAATCCGCACCTTCGCCGCATAGCGCAGGCGCGATGATCCTTTCCCAGACAGTGCTGGTGCTGATCGGCTTGCTGCTTGCCGCATGGACGCTTGCTGCGGGCTGGGCGATCATGGCTATGCGCGCCAAAGAGCGACGCTTTTCTGCTGACAGGCAGGAGGCGATGCG
>JANPPM010000256.1:0-9268 GCA_031428495.1 Novosphingobium sp. | reverse complement strand
GTGCGGCTGCTCATGTGGCTGGCGCTCCCGCCTTGGCAGAAGCCAGTGCCTCGGCAACGATCTTTTCGACCAGATCAGCGTAGCTCATGCCCATCTGCTTAGCTTGCTCAGGCACCAGGCTAAGCGGAGTCATGCCCGGCTGGGTATTGATCTCAAGCAGGAACAATCCGGCCACGCCAAGACTGTCATCCCAGCGGAAATCGGACCGCGTTGCACCCCTGCAACCGAGCAGCTTGTGCGCCCGCAAAGCAATATCCTTGCAGGCCTCGGCAATTTCATCAGGAATTTCCGCCGGGCAGACATGTTCGGTCATGCCGTCCGTATATTTGGCGTCAAAGTCATAGAAGCCCGATTTGGGCCTCAGTTCGGTGACCAGCAGCGCTTTTCCGCCGAGCACGGCCGTGGTCAGCTCAAGCCCGCGAATGAACGGTTCGGCAAGAAGGCTATCGAACTCCTGCCACGGGCCTACTGCCTCACGGCTGATCGGATTACCGTAATTACCCTCGTCGGTAACAATCGCCACGCCGACCGATGAGCCTTCGTTGACTGGCTTGAGCACATAGGGCCGAGGCAGCGGATCCCCGGTGTACAGATCTTCCGTCGCAACAATCCGCCCGCCCGGCATGGGAATGCCATGCGGCACCAAGGCCTGCTTGGTCAGTTCCTTGTCTATCGCGATCACCGACGTCGCGAGGCCCGAATGGGTGTAAGTCAGCCCCATCAGGTCCATCATGCCCTGCACTGTCCCGTCTTCGCCGGGGCAGCCATGCAGTGCATTGAACACAACATCAGCTTTGGCCTCGCTCAGCCACAGCGCGACATTGCGGTCCATATCGATCCGGGTGACACGGTGGCCCTTTGATTCCAGCGCCTTGGCGACGCCCTCGCCGCTCATCAGGGAAACAGGACGTTCGCTGGACCAGCCGCCCATCAGGACGGCGATGTGGAGCTTGGGGAGCGTCATGCTCGCCCCACTCTCTGGATTTCCCATTCCAATTCGACTCCGGAATTTTTCCGCACGCGCCGTCGCACTTCCTCGCCCAGCGCTTCGATGTCGGCACTGGTCGCGCCGCCGGTGTTGATCAGGAAATTGGTATGCTTCTCGCTGACCTGTGCGCCGCCCAGTGTCAGTCCCCGGCAACCGGCCGCATCCACCAGCTCCCATGCCTTATGGCCAACGGGGTTCTTGAAGGTCGAACCGCCGGTCTTGCTGCGCAGTGGCTGGCTTGCCTCGCGGCTGGCCGAAATACGGTCCATTTCAGTCTGGATTGCAGCAGGAGCACCCGGTTCGCCGCGGAACCGCGCTGCAACGACAATCGCCCCAAAGGGCAAGTCGGAATGGCGATAGGTGTAGTGCAGGTCTGCCATAGCCAGCGTGACTATTTCGCCCGAGCGCAGCACCACGTCGCAGTCGATCAAAACATCCTTGACCTCAGCACCATAGGCACCGCCATTCATCCGGACAAAGCCACCGACCGTGCCGGGGATCGAACGCAGAAATTCGAGGCCTGCGATGCCGTGATCGCGGGCAGTGGAGGAGACGAGGATGCCTGATGCCCCCCCGCCGCATTCAAGCGTATTATCGCCAGTTGGCGCGACCTGCGCAAAGGCCTTGCCCAGCCGCACGACAACCCCCGGCACCCCGCCATCGCGGATGATCAAGTTCGAGCCAAGGCCCAGCGCCATCACCGGCACTTGCAGGCTGAGCTCGCGCAGGAAGGTCTGCAAATCGGCCAAGTCTTTGGGCTCGAACAACCATTCGGCGGTGCCGCCAGACTTGAACCACACAAGCGGTGCGAGCGGGGCCTGTTCAGTCAACTTGCCCGAAACGCACGGCAGGGTATCGGCCATCATGCCCCCCGCCTTGCTGCAATGGCATCTGCAAGCCCGGCAGCCCATCTGGTGATGTCGCCCGCGCCCAAGCATACCACCATATCGCCCGGCTCGATAGTCCCGGCCAGCACCTCGGCCAGCGCCTCTGCTCCAGCAACCAGATGCGCAGAGCGATGCCCGCGCGCCTTGATGCCCTCAACCAGTGCCCCAGAATCCACACCTTCGATTGGAGCTTCGCCCGCCGCATAGACCGGGGCGGCATAGACCACGTCGGCATCATTGAACGCGGCCTGAAAATCATCCATGTGATCACGCAGCCGGGTAAAGCGGTGCGGCTGGACCACGGCAATCACCTTGCCTTTAACTCCCTCGCGAGCGGCGGAAAGCACTGCGCGGATTTCGACCGGGTGGTGTGCGTAGTCGTCGATCACGCTGGCTCCAGCCACTTCGCCGACCTTGGTGAAGCGCCGCTTGACCCCGGTGAACTTGGCAAAGCCAGTCTGGATCACGGCGTCCGGGCAACCCATTTCGACCGAGACGGCGACTGCCGCCAGCGCATTTTGCACGTTATGGCGGCCCGGCATGGGCAGTTCGATACCTTCGATGCGCCGCGCGCTGCCGTCACGCTGGCGGATCGTGACGTCAAAACGGTTGCCGCCGGGCACCGGGGTGACATTATCCCCGCGCACATCGGCTTGTGCCGAAAAGCCATAGGTCACCACGCGGCGATCACGCACGCGGGGGATCACCGCCTGCACTTCGGGATGATCGATGCACAGCACTGCCGCGCCGTAAAACGGCACGTTCTCGATGAATTCGACGAAGGCCTCTTTCACCGCATCGAAGCTGCCATAATGGTCGAGGTGTTCGGGATCGATGTTAGTGACCACCGCGATGGTTCCGTCGAGCCGCAGAAAGCTGCCGTCGCTCTCATCCGCCTCAACCACCATCCATTCACTCGCGCCCAACCGCGCGTTCGATCCGTAGGAGTTGATGATCCCGCCGTTGATCACCGTGGGATCAATCCCGCCAGCATCGAGCAGCGCAGCAATCATGCTGGTGGTCGTCGTCTTGCCGTGGGTGCCCGCAACGGCGACCGTACTCTTGAGCCGCATCAATTCCGCGAGCATTTCGGCGCGGCGCACCACCGGCACGCGGCCTTCCAGCGCGGCGACGACTTCAGGGTTATCGCGCTTCACCGCAGTTGACGTCACCACCACGGCGGCATCGCCCAGGTTTTCGGCGCTATGTCCGATCATCACCTTGATCCCGCGCTTGCGCAGGCCTTCGACGACATAGCCTTCGGCAATGTCGCTGCCCTGCACGCTATAGCCCAGATTGCTCATCACCTCGGCTATGCCGGACATGCCGATGCCGCCGATGCCCACGAAGTGGATCGTGCCAATGTCGGTCGCAACGCCCTTCACGCCACCGCCTCCTGGCCAGACGCGCGGCCTTCACCGCTCATGCGGATGACGTCCATCAGCGGCGCGCCGCCGAACCCTTCGACCAGATCGGCAAGATCGGCGGCGGCGTTGGGATAGCCGCAATTCCACGCCGCATGGGCAGCATTGCCCAAGGCTTGGGGGTGCTGCGCCATCGCTTGTATCTGCTTGGCGAGCTCGGCCCCGGTGAACTTGTCCTGCCGGATCGACCGTGCGCCGCCAGCGGCGACCATTTCGCGCACATTCGCGGCCTGATGATCGTCAGTGGCAATCGGCAGCGGCACGAGGATCGCCGGACGGCCCACCGCTGTCAGTTCGGCAATGGTTGATGCGCCAGCGCGGCCGATGAACAGGTGCGCGTCGGCCAGCCGCTCAGCCATGTTCTCGAAATAGGTCGCCAGCTCTGCCGGAATATCGTGCCCCGCATAGCGTGCGCGCACTGCGTCAATATCTTCGGCGCGGCATTGCTGGGTAACCTGCAACCGCAGCCGCAGCGCGGTTTGCAGCATCGCCAGGCCATCGGGCACCACTTCGGACAGCACCCGCGCGCCCTGACTGCCGCCAGTGACGAGGATACGCAGCAGGCCTTCCTCGGTGAACGGCGGATAGGGCTGATCGCGCAAGCTGAGCACCTCATCACGCACTGGATTGCCGACAAGGTGAACCTTGTGTTGATGCTTTTCCGGCAGCCGATCAACGACCTGATAGGCGGTGGCAATGGCATCAACCCGCCCGGCCGCAAACCGGTTGACCCGGCCCAGCACCGCATTCTGTTCATGGATTACTGAGGGGATTTTTGCCGCATGCGCCGCAAGCAGTGCGGGCAGCGCCGGATAACCTCCGAAACCAACCACTGCGGCAGGCTCGAAACTTTCGAACAGGCGCAGCGCCATCCGCCGCCCTTCGCCAATCGCCTTGAGCCCGCGTAGCCAGTTCAACGGGTTCAGCCCGGCAATACGCCCAGCGGGCAGTACATGCGCGGTCAGCGATGCAGGCCGACCGGGGATCGCCGCGCCGCGCTCGTCCGTAATCAGCGCGACATGGTGCCCGCGCCGCTCCAGCTCGGTGGCGAGCGCGAAAGCCGGGATCAGGTGCCCGCCAGTGCCCCCGGCGGCGAGAACGAAGTGACGCACGACAGCGCTCATTGCAGCCCCCATTTGGCGCGCAGCGACTGCGAACCGCTCTTCAGGAATGGATTTCGCCGGGTGATCGCCAGCAGGAAACCCACTCCCAGACACAAGGCCACGGTCGATGAACCGCCATAGGAAATCAGCGGCAAGGTCATCCCCTTGGACGGGAACAATTGCAGATTGACGAGGATGTTGATGAACGCCTGCCCGCCCAACTGCGCGATCAGGCCCGCGGCCGCCAGCAGGCTGAACAGGTCTTCCTCTTCCACCAGCCGCAGCAACACGCGCAGAATAATCGCAAGATAGAGAAGGACGACGACCATGCAGGCGAGCAAACCAAACTCTTCGCCAATTACCGAGAAAATATAGTCGGTATGCGCCTCAGGCAGCGACAGCTTGCGCGTTCCCAGCCACAGCCCGCTGCCGGTCCAGCCGCCCGACAGCAGCGTGCGCTGCGCCAGATCGACCTGATCGAAGGCCGTACCGCCGGACAGATAGGTGTCGATGCGCTGCCGGGCATTGTCGTAAAAAACATAGGTCGCAACCAGAACGGCGACTCCGACGCCTCCGAATATGAAAATTTTGCGCATCTCAACCCCTGAGAGGAGCATCAGGGAAAACCACACACAACCGAACAGCAAGGTCGATCCAAAATCGGGTTGTAGCATCAGCAGGCCAGCGACCAGCGCCATCAGCCCCAGCGCGAGCCGCAGGACCGGCAAATCTGGATCGCGCACCCGCCAGGACAGGATCCACGCCAGTCCAATTGCAAAGGCTGGCTTGAGGAATTCCGAAGGTTGCAGCGACACACCCAGATTGAGCCAGCGCCGCGCGCCGTTTACCTGAGTGCCGACGAGCGGCACCAGAACCAGCGCCGCAATCATTGCAAAGCCCAGCAGAATCCCCGCCCGCCGTGCCATATCTCGCGGCAACATCGAAGCGCCGATCATCGCCACCAGACCCAGCAACTGCCAGCGTAGATGCAGCATGAAGAAATGCAGATCGTCGATCCGAACCGCAGCGGTCGAAAGTCGCCGCGCAGAGGCTGGCGATGCCGCCGCCACCGCGACCGTGCCCACTGCCATCAGCGCAAGAATAAGAGCGAGCAGCACCCGATCAATCTCGCGCCACCAGATCGCCAGTTCGCTGCGCTGGTTCCTGCGATAGCGCCCCGCGCCATGCGCGACCTGCATGGCGCCCGGGACCATTGGTGGATGGGTCGCCATCAGCTATCCCCCCCTGCATCGCCCACATCTTCGGTCCCGATGTCTTCAGTTAGCGCCTCGACGATCTGCCGGAACGCATCGCCGCGCGCTTCATAGTCGCGGAACTGGTCGAAACTGGCGCAAGCGGGCGAAAGCATGATGACATCGCCTGGCTGCGCTGCCGCAATCGCCAGACGGATCGCCTCGCTTAGCATTTCTGCGCGGTGGACCGGCAACTCGCCCTCGAGCAATTGCGCAAACAGCGAACCTGCCTCACCAATGGTGTAGGCAGCGGCGACATTGCCGAAAAACGGGCGGCACTCGTCAAGGCTTTCGCTCTTGGGCAAGCCGCCGAGGATCCAGTGAATGCGCCGCCTGTTGCCCAAACCCCCGCGCGGCGGAAAGGCACCCAGCGCAGGGGCGGCAGACGCGGGATTGGTCGCCTTGCTGTCGTTGATGAACAGCACGCCGCCTGCTTCGGCAACCCGCTCCATTCGGTGCGGCAGTCCGCGAAATGTCGGCAAAGCGGCGCGCCACTGCCCGGCGGTCAGCCCCAACGCCTCGACGATCGCCACTGCGACAGCTGCATTCTGGAGGTTGTGCGGGCCCTGCAACGAGGGCCAGTCTGACTGGAGCCCAGCGATGTCTACCCCATCGACTTGCTTTGCCAGCCCCGGCGCACGCCGCGCGGCCTCGCGTTCGGCAATCGCCTTGGTTTCAGGATCGCCGATGCCGAATACGGCACACTGCCCTGCCTGCTGCATTTCAGACAGGCGGGCTTTGGCCGCCGCATAGGCTTCAAAATCGGCATAACGATCAAGGTGATCAGGTGTAATGTTCAGCAGCGCGGTTACGTCACAGGACAGGCTTTGCGTCAGGTCGATCTGATAGCTCGAAAGTTCAAGCACATAGACCCCGCCAGCCGCCAGCGGCGCCTGTTCGAGCACCGGAATGCCGATGTTGCCGCCCATCCGCACTGGCAACGCGGCGCTCTTGAGCAGGTGGTGGACCAAGGCAGTCGTCGTGGATTTGCCATTGGTACCGGTAATGCCGACAACGCGGTGCGCAGGCAGATCGGGGCGCGCGAGCGCAAACAGCTCGATATCGCCGATCAGCGGGACATTATATTGCGCCGCTGCTTCGGCAATCGGATGCCGGTTGATCGGCACCCCGGGCGAGACCACGATGCCGTCATAGCCGGTGAGGTCAACTGAGACCGGATCATCGAACGCCAGTCCTTGGCCATGCTTTGCCGCCAGGGCCAGCCGCGGATCTTCGCGCGCGTCCCATGCGGTTACCTGTGCCCCGCTCGCCAGCAGCGTTTCGACCGCAGCCGTGCCCGACCGGGCAAGACCAAGGACTGCGTACCGCTTGCCAGCAAAGGCGGAGCTTTTGATCACCGCAGCTTCAGCGTCGAAAGGCCGATCACCGCAAGGATGATCGAAACGATCCAGAAGCGCACGACAACAGTCGATTCCGCCCAGCCCTTTTGCTCGAAGTGGTGATGGATCGGCGCCATGCGAAACACACGCCGCCCTGTGCGCTTGAACCAGAACACCTGGATGATCACTGATGCCGTCTCCAGCACAAACAGCCCGCCGACGATTAGCAGGACGATCTCATGGTGCGCCGCAACGGCAATTGCGCCCAGCGCGCCGCCCAGTGCGAGACTTCCGGTATCGCCCATGAACACCGCCGCGGGCGGCGCGTTAAACCACAAAAACGCCAGTCCAGCGCCCATGATCCCGGCACACAGGATGGCCAGTTCACCCGCGCGGGGCACATGCGGGATGCCGAGATAGGTCGCATAATCGACGCGTCCAGCAAGATAGCAGATGATCGCGAAAGCCCCCGCAGCGACGATGACGGGCATGGTCGCCAGCCCATCGAGGCCATCGGTGAGGTTCACCGCGTTGCCAAAACCGACGATCACCGTGGCGGCAAAAACGTAATAGAATGGCCCCAGCGGAATGTAGCGGCCCGACAGGAACGGAACGTAGAGATTGGTGCTGATTTGGCTGACGATCAGATAGGACGCGACGCCCGCCACCGCGAATTCAAGCAGCAGTCGCACCTTGCCGGACACGCCCTTGTGGCTACGCTTGGTCACCTTGTCGTAATCGTCCATGAAGCCAATCGCGCCGAACCCGATGGTCACCGCAAGGCAGGCCCAGACGAAGGGATTGGTCAGGTCCATCCAGACCAGCATGGCGATCACCAGCGAAATCAGGATCATCAGCCCGCCCATGGTGGGCGTGCCCCGTTTGGCAAAATGGCTCTGCGGCCCGTCCTCGCGGATCGGCTGACCCTTACCCTGCCGCACGCGCAACATGTTGATAAAGCGCGGCCCGATCACCAGACCAATGGTCAGCGCAGTCATCAGGGCAGCACCCGAGCGGAAGCTCTGGTAGCGGATGAGGTTCGCTAGACCCTCGAAACTAAAATAGTCGGCGATCAGATATAACATCGGGCGACAGAACCTAACCATCCTTGCCGGCGAGATCGGCAACAAGTGCGCCCAGCCCCACCGAATTGGAGCCTTTGACGAGGATCGCATCGCCGCGTTCCAACCCAAAAGCTGCAAGCGCGGCGCGCGCATCGGATGGTGTCTGGCAATGGGCGAAGGGCAACACTTTGCCAAGCGCAGCGCCCCCGGCTTTCCCCAGTTCAGCCGCTAAAGCCGCCATTTCATCGCCGACCAGAATGGCATAGTCGATCCCGGAATCGGCAATCGGTTGGGCCAGTGCGGCGTGAAATGCCGGGCCATGTGTACCCAGCTCCTTCATCGCGCCAAGCACCGCTATCCGCCGACGCGCCGGGGTCTTGCCAAGCTGCGCCAGTGTTGCGCGCATCGAGGCTGGGTTGGCGTTGTAGCTCTCGTCGATCAGCAGGGCTGTGCCGCCCTCGGCAGCAATCTCAATCCTTGCGCCTCGGCCCGCCATGCCGCTCATTTCAGCCAGCGCCACCCCAGCTGTGCCAAGATCACCGCCCGCTGCACGCACTGCGGCCAATACGGCGAGCGAGTTGATCACCCAGTGGTCGCCCGGCTCTGCAACAGTGTAACACAGACGGCGATCACCCAGATCAGCAGTGACCAATGAACCACCGCCCGGCGCGGCAACTGCATCAAGCAGGCGCACATCGGCATGAGGTGCCCGGCCGAAAGACACGACCGCGCCTGCATGACGTTCGGCCGCAGCTTTCAGCCGGGCAAAGTGGGGGCTGTCTGCGGGTATGATTGCGACACCGCCAGGCTCACCAACTTTGGCTTCCAGCCCCCCGAAAATCTCCGCCTTGGCATCGGCAATCGCCTCTTCACTGCCCAGGTTTTCAATATGCGCAGGCGCGATAGTTGTGATCACAGCGATGTGCGGACGCACCTGACGGGTCAGTGCGGCGATCTCGCCGGCGTGATTCATTCCCATTTCGAAAACACCGTAGCGGCTGCGCGCTGGCATCCGTGCGAGGCTGAGCGGCACGCCGACATGGTTGTTGTAACTCTTGACCGAACGGTGCGCCGCGCCCCGACTGGCGCGATCAAGTGCGGCAAAAATCGCCTCTTTCACGCCGGTTTTGCCAACTGATCCCGTAACCCCGATGATCGTCGCCTGACAGCGCGCGCGCGCGGCCTGCCCCAGCGCAACGAGCGCCGCAG
>JANPPM010000255.1:0-11142 GCA_031428495.1 Novosphingobium sp. | reverse complement strand
CGCGAAGGCGGGGGCCCATCACCCGACCGTTGCTTCAGGAGAAACGTCGGAGATAGGTTCCCGCCTTCGCGGGAATGACGAAGAAGTTGAGAAGCTAGCCAATCTCGCCGAACAGGCCGCGCGGCTGTGCAAGGCCGATCTCGTCACCGAAATGGTCGGCGAATTCCCCGAACTGCAAGGCCTGATGGGCGGCTACTACGCCCGCGCCGAGGGTCTGCCCGATGCCGTGGCCGACGCGATCCGCGATCACTACAAACCGGTCGGGCAGGGCGATAACGTGCCGACTGCGCCGGTGACGGTGGCGGTGAGTTTGGCGGATAAGCTGGATACATTGGCGTGTTTCTTCGTCGAAGATATGAGGCCGACGGGTTCAAAGGATCCATTCGCACTTCGTCGAGCTGCATTAGGCGTGATCGAACTAACTGCGAAAAATGGTTTGAGGCTTCCACTCAAGGATGCCGCGCAATGGCCGATGGCAGGACTCATTGGTCTGCAAACCGGGCAAGTGCTGGCCAGTCGTCTTCAAGCCTTTAACTTGGCCAATAAAACAATGGGGTCGCTCGTCTCGGACAAAAAGTTTGATGATAGAATTACGTCACTGCGAGAGATGGTTCAGTCTGACCAAGCCTACGACATCTTCATGCGTGACGTTGGCGAGCCGAAGTCAATGCAATTGCTCGACTTCTTCGCCGACCGCCTAAAAGTCCAGCAACGCGAAGCCGGTGTCCGCCACGACCTGATTGACGCCGTGTTCGCACTCGGCGGCGAGGATGATCTCGTTCGCCTGCTCGCCCGCGTCCACGCCCTTCAGGCCTTCATAGCCACCCCCGACGGCACCAACCTGCTCGCCGGGTACAAGCGCGCGGCGAATATTCTCAAGAAGGAAGGCGTCGTCCCGGCGCAGGCCGGGACCGGTGGCGATCCTGATGAGAGCTTGCTGCAAGGCGGCCAGCGGTCTCCGGTCGAGCCGGGGACAACGTATGACGCAGAACCTGCCGAAGCAGCCCTCATAGCCGCCCTCGCTGCCGCCGCGCCGCAGGCCGCATCCGCCGTCGCCGCTGAGCAGTTCGCCGAGGCCATGGCGGCACTTGCTTCGCTCCGTGCGCCAATTGATGCGTTTTTCGACGCGGTGATGATCAACGATGCCGATCCGCAAAAACGCGCCGCGCGGCTTGCGCTGCTTGATCACTTTCGTGTTGCAGTGCACAATGTCGCGGACTTTTCGAAGATCGAGGGATAGGCCAGGCCCCGTTCGCCCTGAAATTGTCGAAGGGCTGCATTTGATTAGGAATTCTTGTGACAACCCAAGTCTATCCCTTCGGCGGCGGCATCGCCAACTCTGACCCGCGCACCCGCGACAAGACGATTGTCGGCGGAAAGGGCGCGAATTTAGCGGAAATGGCGGGGATTGGCTTGCCGGTGCCGCCGGGCTTCACCATCACTACCGAAGTTTGCGTCGAATACCTCGCCAAGGGCGCGCATTTCGATGATGCGTTGCGCGGTGACGTTGCCAAAGCGCTGACGCATATCGAAAGCGCGGTGGGCAAGAAATTCGGCGATGCGGCCGATCCGCTGCTGGTCTCGGTCCGCTCGGGCGCGCGCGTTTCCATGCCGGGCATGATGGACACTGTGCTCAACCTCGGGCTCAATGATGCCACCGTTGCGGGGCTTGCCGCTACTTCCGGCGACGCGCGTTTCGCGTGGGACAGCTATCGCCGCTTCATCCAGATGTATTCGGATGTTGTGCTTGGTCTCGATCACCACCGCTTCGAAGATGCACTGGAGATTGCCAAGGAAGACAAAGGCTTCTTCACTGATGTCGAGATGCAGGCTGAAGACTGGCAGGCGCTGGTTGGCGAATACAAGGCTATCGTTGCAGAAGGCCTCGGCAAGCCTTTCCCGCAGGACGTCACCGAGCAGCTGTGGGGCGCAATCGCCGCCGTGTTCGATTCGTGGGATTCGGATCGTGCCAAGGTCTATCGCCGTCTGAACGACATTCCCGGCGATTGGGGCACTGCGGTCAATGTGCAGGCCATGGTATTCGGCAATATGGGCGATACCTCGGCGACCGGAGTCGCCTTCACCCGCGATCCCGCCACCGGTGAGCGGGCCTATTACGGCGAATGGCTGGTCAATGCACAGGGCGAGGACGTTGTCGCCGGGATCCGCACGCCGCAATATCTGACCAAGGCTGCGCGCGAACGCGCCAATGCCAAGCCGCTGTCCATGGAAGAAGCGATGCCAGTCGCATATGGCGAACTGGCCCGCGTGTTCGACCTGCTCGAGGCGCATTACCGCGACATGCAGGACATCGAATTCACCGTTGAACGCGGCCAGCTGTGGATGCTCCAGACCCGCAGCGGCAAGCGCACCGCCAAGGCGGCGCTCAAGATGGCAGTCGACATGGCGGGTGAGGGGCTGATCGACGAGAAAACCGCGATTTTGCGCGTAGATCCCATGGCGCTGGATCAGTTGCTCCATCCTAGGCTCGATCCCAATGCTCCGCGCGATGTTCTGGGCACGGGCCTCCCGGCATCACCCGGTGCGGCCTCTGGCTCGATTGTGCTGGATGCTGACACCGCCGAACGCAAGGCGGCGATTGGCGAGGCGGTAATCCTCGTTCGGGTTGAGACTTCACCTGAAGATATTCACGGAATGCATGCAGCAAAAGGAATTTTGACTGCGCGCGGCGGGATGACTTCGCACGCGGCTGTGGTTGCACGTGGTATGGGGCGTCCGTGTATTTCGGGGGCCTCGGCGCTGTCGATTGATCTGGCGACGCGCAGGCTGCGGATCGGTCAGCACGAGTTGCGCGAAGGCGATGTGATCACGCTCGACGGCGCTTCGGGCGAGATCATGGCGGGCGAAGTCGCGACAATCGAGCCTGAGCTGGTCGGCGATTTTGGCGTGCTGATGGGCTGGGCGGACAAGCACCGCCGCATGAAAGTGCGCACCAATGCCGAAACTCCCGCCGATTGCCGCATGGCGCGCCAGTTCGGCGCGGAAGGTATCGGGCTGTGCCGCACCGAACATATGTTTTTCGACGCCGCGCGAATTTCGGCAGTCCGTGAGATGATCCTCGCCGAGGACGAGGACGGACGCCGCTCTGCGCTCGACAAGTTGCTGCCCGAGCAGCGCGCAGATTTTCAGGCTATTTTCGAGATCATGGCAGGGCTGCCGGTGACGATCCGCCTGCTCGATCCGCCGTTGCATGAGTTCCTGCCGACCGCTGATGAGGATTTCGAGCAGCTCGCCGATGTGATGGGCATCGGCGTCGATACGCTCAAGCGCCGCACGCATGAGCTGCACGAGTTCAATCCGATGCTGGGGCATCGTGGTTGCCGTCTGGGGATCACTTTCCCGGATATCTATGCGATGCAGGCACGGGCGATTTTTGAGGCGGCATGCGACGTTGCAGCAGCCGGAGAAGCGCCGCTGCCCGAGCTGATGATCCCGCTGGTCGCCACCCGGCGTGAACTCGAAATTCTTAAAACGCTGGTTGACCGCACCGCCGCCGAAGTCTTTGCGGAAAAGGGCCGTACGCTGGCATATCAGGTCGGCACGATGATCGAGCTGCCGCGCGCGGCGCTGATGGCGGGAGAAATTGCCGAGGTTGGCGAATTTTTCTCGTTTGGAACCAACGATCTGACCCAGACGACGCTTGGCCTCAGCCGCGACGATGCGGGCCGCTTCCTGGGCGCCTATGTCGAACAGGGCATTTTTGCCCGCGATCCGTTTGTCAGCCTCGATATTGACGGGGTAGGCCAGCTGGTGCGCCTTGCGGCAGAACGCGGGCGGGCGACGCGCCCCGCGATCAAGCTTGGCATCTGCGGCGAACATGGCGGCGATCCGGCGAGCATTGCCTTCTGCGAGGACGTCGGCCTCGATTACGTCAGTGCCTCGCCTTACCGGGTGCCGATTGCCCGGCTGGCGGCGGCGCAGGCGGCCTTAGGGTAGGGTCTATTTTCGCCAGCCGCTGAGCGTCAGGATCTCGAATTGCTCGACTGTTGGCCCGCCGAATGCAGTTCTCGCCCGCGCCAAAGCTGCCTTGTGGAGCGGCGGACCGCGCCGTTCCAGCACATTGCTCAGCCCCTGCGCGCGCGCATCTGTTACCAGCGCGGTCAGTGCGCTGAAACGCACGTCCAGATTGCGGGTGTCCACCACCGGATCGGCGAAGCCCGCGCGCTGGAGCAATTGCCCGCCCGCGCGGGGGTCGACGAGCGGATGGATGCGCGGCGCGGGCCGCTCGCCGTCGGCGGCCAGCATCGCTGCGCGCAGTATCGGCAGACTGCCCGCACCCGGAAAACTCGCGATCATCAAGCCGCCAGTGGCAAGCGCGCTGCGCAGATGGATCAGTGCGCCGGGCAGGTCGTTAACTGTGTCGAGTGTGCCCAGGCTGGCGATAAAATCGAAATTGGCGAAGGGGAAGGGTTGCTCTTCGGCAAATCCCGCTGCGGGTTCCGCCTCGATCACTTCCGCACCGCCCGCCCGCAGCGCTTCTGTAAGCTCACCAGTCCAATCCCCGATTACCAAGGCGCGTGCGGGCGAAACCCGCAGGAACGCCAGCCTCTCGGCAACATCTTCGATCATGTCTTCGATCAGATAGCGGGGCGCATCGGGGTGTTGTTGCAAGGCCAGCATCCTGCGGCGCGCGGCGATGCGGCGCGCCGGATCGAAAATGGTGGGCGGCGCGGCGGAGGTCATGGTGTGATTCGTCATCCCGGGCTTGACCCGGGACCGCGGGCCGCCGGGAACGCCATCGCCTAGCCGCCAGCGAACCCGGGTCAAGCCCGGGATGACGTTTAGGCCGGGTTGCGTTAAACACCGCCTGATGGCGTTCGCCCCCCAAATTGCCGCGGCCATGGCCCCGCTAATCGACTTTGCCTTTCCGCCGCGCTGTCCACTGTGCGGTGAGGGCTTGCTCGCCCAGACCGGGCTGTGCAGCTCCTGCTGGAGCGAGTTGGTAATCCCCGGCGATCCGGCCTGCATGCTTTGCCAGCGGCCATTTGCCGGTGGAATTGAGGCGGGTGCGGTTTGCGCGCCTTGCCTGGCCCAGCCGCCGCGCCATGACGGGATCGCTGCCGGGACACTCTATAACGACGCGTCGCGGCGGCTTGTGCTCTCGTTCAAACACGGGCGGCGCATCGCGCTGGCCCCGATGATGGCCCGGTTGATGGCGGCGCGGATGCAATTCGCCGATGGAGACTGGCTGCTGGTGCCGGTACCGCTGCATCGCTGGCGGCTGTGGCGGCGCGGGTTCAATCAGGCGGCACTGCTGGCGGGCGAAATTGCCAAGATCAAGCGGATCGAGCTTGCAGTCGACGCGCTGGTGCGCACCAAGGCGACTCCCACACTCGGCGGGCTGGGGGGCAAGGCACGCGCGCGGGCGCTGTCAGGCACGATCAGTATCAATCCGGCCCGGGCGGAGCGAATCAAGGGGTCAAAGGTAATGCTGGTTGACGATGTTCTGACCAGCGGCGCGACCAGCGGGGCCTGCGTGCGCGCGCTCAAGCGGGCAGGGGCGGAGAAAGTCGCAATCGCCTGCTTTGCCCGGGTGCTGGGTGAGGCCTTACCGGGATAGGGCATCCTCAAACGAAAACGCCCGGGGGTGAGCCCGGGCGTCCTTCGTGACGAAACTGGTGAACGTTGCTTTCGCAATTCGGCGTCGCCCCCTGACGTCGCCTCGTCCGATCCCTCATGTTTCGGCAGGCCCGGCTTATGCAGGCTCTTGCCATTCCCCTGAACCATGGCGCTTGTTGGCAAGCTACCGGCGTTCGGTCGGCACTCCTTGCGGACTGCGACGTCTAGTTCCCGCGAATTGCGGTTAAAGAAAAGCAAGATTGCCGCTGGCGATGGATTTTGCCCGGCACATGTGGTTATCGTGCAACAGCTGGTCGGACGTTTGGCTCAATACAAAGGATTTTTTCACGCGATGTCTTCTCAAGGTGCTGAAGATCGAGAACTGGGCAGTGCGTTTTTGCCGCGGTTCGATGCGCAGGGCCTGATTTCGGCAATTGTCGTTGATTCGGCAACCCATGCGGTTTTGATGCTGGCTTTTATGGATGCAGAGGCATTGGCGAAAACGCGGGCAAGCGGGCTTGCCCATTTCCATTCGCGATCGCGGGGCCAGTTGTGGCTCAAGGGCGAGACTTCGGGAAATTACCTCCATGTCGAGGAAATTCGGGTCGATTGCGACCAGGATGCGCTGCTGATCGTTGCCCGGCCGGATGGTCCGGCGTGCCATACCGGGGCGGTGGACTGCTTTTACCGCAAGCTGGACGGCGATGTGCTCACGCGAATTATTGATTGACGTTTACGTAAAGGTCATGCAGAATTGTCTGCATGGCTACACGCACCGCTCAAATCTCGCGAAACGAAGGCGCTCATCTGGATCGTCCAGATGCACTGGCGCGCGAGCACTTTTCGATTTCCGATCTGACTGCCGAATTTGCCGTCACAGCGCGCGCGTTGCGATTTTACGAGGAGGCCGGACTGATTGCTCCCGCGCGCGCCGGGACATCCCGCATTTACAGCAAGCGTGACCGCGCACGGCTGGCATGGATTGTCCGCGCCCGGAACGTCGGGTTCAGCCTGATCGAAATTCGCGAGCTGATCGATCTTTACGATTTGCAGGATGGCCGTGTCGAACAGCGTCGTCGGACCATCGAGCGTTGCCGCGAGCAGGTTGGCAAGCTGGAGAGCCAGCGCAGCGACCTCGAAGCTGCCATCGCCGAACTGTCGCAATTCATCACCCATATCGAAACGCTTGAGCTGCCCCATCCGGGCGCTGCGAGCCGCAACAAGGACTGAAGCCATGCCCAGTTACAAGGCACCCGTTCGCGATACCTGCTTCGTGATCAACGAGGTTCTGAGGCTCGAAAGCTATGGCAATCTGCCCGGCTTCGAAAATGCGAGCGCGGACATGGTCACGGCGGTGGTCGAGGAGGCGGGCAAGTTCGCGGCTGAAGTGCTCGCCCCGCTCAATGCACCGGGCGATGCCGAAGGCTGCACCCGCCATGCCGATGGCAGCGTGACGACCCCCAAGGGTTTCCGCGCGGCCTTCGACCAGTTCCGCGAAGCTGGCTGGGGCACGATCTCCGCGCCTGAGCAGTTCGGCGGACAGGGCATGCCCGAGGTTCTTGGCTTTGCGCTGGAGGAGTTCCTCTCAGCCTCGAACCAGTCATTCGCAATGTATCCTGGCCTCACCAACGGCGCGATTGCAGCGATCCTCGCCAAGGCTTCGCCGGAATTGCAGCAGACCTATGTGCCCAAGATGGTTTCCGGCCAGTGGACCGGTACGATGAACCTGACCGAGCCGCATTGCGGCACCGATCTGGGCCTGATCCGCACCCGCGCCGTGCCGCAAGTCGGCGGCGGCTATGCCATCACCGGCACCAAGATTTTCATCTCTGCCGGTGAACACGATATGGCTGAAAACATCATCCATCTGGTTCTCGCCAAGACTCCTGATGCGCCCGATTCTTCGAAGGGCATCTCGCTGTTCATCGTGCCCAAATTCCTGCTCGATGCGGACGGCAATCCGGGGGAGCGCAATGCGGTGTCCTGCGGCTCGATTGAACACAAGATGGGGATCCACGGCAACGCGACCTGCGTGATGAATTATGACGGCGCGACCGGCTTTATGGTCGGTGAGGAGAACAAGGGCCTCGCCGCGATGTTCATCATGATGAACGCCGCGCGGCTCGGTGTGGGCATTCAGGGGCTGGCACAGGCCGATGCAGCCTATCAGAACGGGGTTATCTATGCCGCCGAGCGTCGTCAGGGCCGCGCGCTGACGGGCGCCGCAGAACCTGCCGAAAAGGCCGATCCGCTGTTCGTCCATCCTGACGTGCGCCGCATGTTGATGGACGGCAAGGCGTTTACCGAGGGCATGCGTGCGCTGGCGCTGTGGGGCGGTTTGCAGGTTGAACTCGCCCATAAGGCGGGGAGCGAGGAAGACCGCCAAATGGCCGACGATCTGATCTCTCTGCTGACCCCGGTGATCAAGGGCTATGGGACCGACAAGGGCTTCGACGTCGCGGTCAACATGCAGCAGATATGGGGCGGGCATGGCTATATCGTCGACAACGGCATGGAGCAGTTCGTCCGCGATGCACGGATCGCGATGATCTATGAAGGCGCCAACGGCGTTCAGGCGATGGATCTTGTCGGGCGCAAGCTGGGCGCAAACATGGGCCGCGCAGTTCAGGCGTTTTTTGCGCTGGTCGATAGCGAGTGCGCAGAGGCGAAGAGCGACGAGAAACTGGCAGCGATTGCCGGGCCGATCGAAAAGGCGGGTGGCGAGCTCAAGGCCGCAACCATGTGGCTGATGCAGAACGGCATGACCAACCCGAACAATGCCGGCGCTGGCGCGCACCATTACATGCATCTGATGGGCATTGTCGCGATTGGCCTGATGTGGCTGCGCATGGCCAAGGTGTCTGCCGAGGCGCTGGCCGGCGGTTCATCGGACAAGGCGTTTTACGAGGCCAAGCTGATCACCGCCCGCTATTATGCCGAACGCTTCACCCCTGATGCAGGCGCTCTGCGGCGCAAGTTGGAAGCAGGCAGCGAGGCAATGATGGCGCTGCCTGAGGAAGCCTTCGCCACGGCGTGATTTCTCGGCTAGCCTCTGCTTTGCAATAAGGAGAGGCCCTGCATGTTTGTGAAATTCATCAGTTCGGACCGGGTCGAAACGGCCATCAATGCCGCGCAAGTGACGTTCATTTCATCGGTGACCGATGGCACCCGGATACGTTTCGGCGAAGGCCGCAGCGTAACGGTTGTCGAGCCGATGGCGGAAGTGATCGATCGTTTGAACAAAACGCGCCATTTCCCGCACGAGTGACGCCTTAGGCGAATACCTCATCGAATAGCGCCAGCATGGCTGACCAGCTCTGCCGGTCGGCGCTAGCGTTGTATTTGACCGCATCGAGCCCGCGTGCGTCGCTGGCGGGATCGGTGAAGCCATGGCGCGCACCCGCATAGCTGTGGAAATGCCAGTCTGCTTTGGCTGCGTCCATTTCCTCCCAGAAGGCGAGCACATGCGCGCGCGGCACCATCGGGTCGGCATCGCCGTGGCAGATGAGGATGCGCGACTTGATCGCCCCAGCTGTAGCGGGGGCTTTGGTATCTAGCAGGCCGTGAAAGCTGACGACAACGGCGAGATCCGCCCCGTCGCGCGCTGCCTCCAGCGCGGCCTGTCCGCCCATGCAGAATCCCACCGAACCCATTGGCAAACCGGTTGCACTGGGATGATTGCGCAAGGCGGCGATGGAGGCGCGCAGGCGGGCGCGATAGTGTTCAGGGGTGGCGCGCAGCGTCTTGGAAAGCGCACCGGCCGCGGCGAAGTCAGACACCGGCTCACCGTAGAAGTCGGCAATCAGTGTCAGAAAGCCTTCCTCGGCCAGCATCGCCGCGCGTCGTTCCATCGCGGCGTTGACGTTGGCGATGGTCGGAAACAGGATAATGGCGGCGCGTGGCTCGCCAGCGGGGCGGGCAAGCCAGCCGGTTAGAGGAACAGCGCCGTCGGCATAGTCAAGCCGTTCCAGCGCGCTCATTCCGGCAGGAAATCCGCCACCGAAAGGTAACGCTCACCAGTATCGTAGTTAAAGCCCATAACCCGCGAACCTGCGGCAAGATCGGGCAGCTTCTGGGAAATTGCCGCCAAGGTCGCGCCCGAGCTGATGCCAACCAGCATGCCCTCCACCGTGGCAGAGCGCCGCGCCCATTCCTTGGCATGGGACGGATCGACCTGAATTGCCCCGTCGATGGACTGGGTATGCAGGTTGCCCGGAATGAAGCCTGCGCCAATTCCCTGAATCGGATGCGGCGCGGGCTGACCACCCGAAATCACCGGTGAGAGCGTCGGTTCGACAGCAAAGGCCTTCATCGTGGGCCACTTGGCCTTGAGTACCTCGGCGCAGCCGGTAAGGTGGCCGCCGGTACCAACTCCGGTAATCAGCGCATCAATCGGCGTAGCGGCAAAATCTGCTAGAATCTCAAGCGCAGTGGTGCGTGCGTGGATGTCAATGTTCGCAGGATTGTCGAACTGCTGGGGCATCCAGGAACCCGGTGTTTGCGCAACCAGTTCACGCGCCCGCTCGATTGCGCCCTTCATGCCCTTTTCGCGCGGGGTGAGATCGAAGCTCGCACCATAGGCGAGCATCAGCCGCCGACGTTCGATGGACATCGAATCGGGCATCACCAGCACCAGCGGATAACCCTTGACCGCAGCGACCATGGCCAGGCCGATGCCGGTATTGCCCGAGGTCGGCTCGATGATTGTGCCGCCGGGCTTCAGGCTGCCATCGGCCTCCGCCGCTTCGATCATCGCCAGACCAATGCGGTCCTTGATCGAACCGCCCGGATTGGCGCGCTCGCATTTCACCCAGACCTCATGATCGGGAAACAGCCGGGCAAGGCGGATGTGCGGGGTATTGCCAATGGTGGCAAGGATGCTGTCAGCTTTCATGGCACAGGTATCCTCTGGCGGAACTGGGGCGCAAATGTCCGGGCGTTGCGCAGTTCGGGGAACATCAAAGCCCAGACAATTGTAACGAATATGGCACCAGCGCCGCCAAAGACAACTGCGCCCGTTGCTCCGAGTAGCGCAGCGGCAATTCCTGACTGCATTTCGCCCAGCTCGTTCGAGGCTGAAATCGCCAACCCTGAAATCGCCGACACCCTGCCGCGCACATTATCGGGGGTGTTGAGCTGAACCAGAGTGGTGCGAATGAAAACCGATACCATGTCCGCAGCGCCAAGCAGCGCAAGGAAAACCAACGACAAACCAAGGTTGCGTGACAAGCCGAAGCCTATCGTCGCCACGCCAAATACTGCCACGGCCCAGAGCATCTTTGCGCCGACGTTGCGGGAGAGTGGTCTGACCGAAAGCCAGATCGAGACGATTGCCGCACCAAGGCCGGGTGCTGCGCGCATAATCCCCAGACCTTCGGCTCCGACATGCAGAACGTCTCGCGCGAAGACCGGCAGTAGCGCAGTCGCCCCGCCAAGCAGGACGGCGAACAGATCGAGAGAGACACAGCCAAGCAGGAATCGCTCATTCCACACATAGCGGAACCCTTCGACGACCTGTGCCACGGGGTGTGTATCGCGGTTACCTTCGGGTGGCGGCAGGCG
>JANPPM010000254.1:0-4098 GCA_031428495.1 Novosphingobium sp. | reverse complement strand
GTCGAGGCGCTGGCGCTTTGCGCCAATGCCACGATGGTCACCAGTCAGGGGGAGGCCTACCGTGCTGTCGCCGCGCTTGGGGCGCCACGGGACAGGCTGCGCGTGCTCCAGCCGGACGAGCACCTTGACGTGGGCGACCGGATGCTGCGCGTATCGCGGCCGCCAGTCTATGACAGCCCTTACACGCGCGCGCTGCATGATCCCTTGACCGGGGTTTATTACGCCGCCGATGCCTTTTGCGCGCCGATGCCCGAGGGCGTGGTGGACTGGTCGGACGAGATCGCGCCGTCGCTATGGGCAAAAGGCATGACCAGTTTTCATCACCACACCGTCTGCCCGTGGATCGCGATGGTCGATCCCGCGCGATTTCGCGCAGAAGTGGACAAGGTTTCCGGGCTGGATCCATCGGTGCTTGTCAGCTCTCATGGCCCGCCAATCGGCAGGGCATCGGTTCCGCGTGCGCTGGCCCATCTGGCGGACCTGCCGACAACCGTGCCGGTCCCACTTGATCAGGCGGGAGTGGGCTGAGCCACTTTTCTTAGCCGGGGATTGCAGCCTTGGCAGGCACTACAGCGGACCGGTAAAAACCGCAGCTGGAAATGCCGTTCATCCGTCCGCAAGGTGGAACTGACGATGAAGCGTGCGATTTTGTCGATGAGGCGTTGATTCGCGCTTTATCCAGGGAGGGGAATGACCATGACTGATGCCGTGCCCAAAGAACGATCACCCGGAATGAAGCTGTTGCTGGCCTCGCTGATCGGCCTCGTGCTGATGGTGCCCTTGATGCTGGTCTATGCGCTGGTGTGGGACCGGCAAACGCAATCACAAACCGCGCAGGGATCGATCAATGCGGGCTGGGGCGGGGATCAGGTGATTGCCGGGCCAGTGATCGTCGTGCCGTTCCGCACCACCCAGACCCAGAACGAGGAGGTGGGCGGCAAGACCGTCACCCGCACGGTCGATGTGGAAAAATACCTCTATATCTCGCCGACCGAGAACAAGGTGGCGACCACGGTAAAGCCCGAGGAACGGCGCAAGTCGATCTATCGTTCGGTACTGTATGAGGCGCAAATTTCGGGCGCCGCGAAGTTTGAACTGCCCGCCGATCTGCCGCGCTTTGGCGTGACGCGTGAGCGGTTACTTTGGGACCGGGCTGAACTGCGCATGGGCGCATCCGACGCGCGCGGCCTGACCAAGGGTGGCGTGCTGAAGGTCAATGGCACCGCGCTCTCTGTGCAGCCGGGCAAGGGACCGGGCGCGACCAGCGGTCAGGGATTCTTTGCCTTCTTGCCGTGGCAGGGTGAGGGCGCGCTGGCGGTCGATTACGCATTCGGCCTGCGAGGCAGCCGTTCGCTCAGCCTGGTGCCGCGCGGCGGGCAGACGGCATGGGATGTCAGCTCGACCTGGGCCAGCCCCAGCTTTTCGGGCGCGTTCCTGCCGGAGAAGCCGACTATTTCGGATGCTGGCTTCAAGGCGAGCTACACCGTCGACAAATTGGCGCTGGGGCAGGCCCCGGTGGCGATGGAAGACCTTGGCGCGCCGATGATCGACGATGGCAGCGGATCGAACCGCTATGTCTCGACCACCAGCGTGATGGAAGCCAGCGTTGCCCCTTCGGCCAGCAATCCCGCATCGGGCGGCGCGACCGAAACGATCAGCGGTTCGGCCCGCGCGGTGACGGTGGGCCTGATCGAGCCGGTAAACCTCTATTCCAAGGTCAACCGGGCGGTGAAGTACGGCTTCCTGTTCATCGGTTTCACCTTCCTTGCCTTCCTGCTGTTCGATGTGGTCGGCGGGGCGCGGGTGGCGGCGGCGGAATATCTGCTGACCGGCGCGGCGCTGGTGCTGTTCTTTGTGCTGCTGTTGGCCTTTGCCGAAGTGATCGGCTTCCTGTGGGCCTATATCCTCGCCTCAGCGGCGGTGATCGGATTGCTGTCGGCCTATAGCGCGGCGGTGCTCAAAAGCTGGAAACGTGGGCGATTTATCGGCGCGCTGCTGATCGGGCTTTATGCGCTGCTGTTCGTGCTGCTCAATCTTGAGGCATGGTCGCTGGTGATTGGTTCCGTGCTGCTATTCGTTGCACTGGCGGGCGTGATGTATGCCACCCGCAATGTCGATTGGGGCAATGTCGGGAACAAGGAGCTGACCGCCTAGGTAGATGGTTCGGCAGCGGCGGGTCAGTTACCCGTCGCTGCCGGTACCGCTGGAATAGCGACCCGGCGCACGGTCAGCACGCGGACCGGGCGCGCCAGCATCTGGCCCTTCATCACCCCTTCGCCCAGTGTTGGCGAAAGCGGCAGGTCCCAGATTTTGCGGACCACATCCATGCCGGCGCTGACTGAGCCAAAAGCGGCAAACCCCGCCTTGAGTTCGGGATTGGCAGAGGCGGGGTCGGCATCGAGACCGGGCATGTCGGACAGCAGGATCGAGAAGTCACCCTTGGCGGTGCCGGGTGCCCAGCGGGCCATCGAAATCGCGCCGACCTTGTGCAACACGCCGGTCTGGCTGGTTGGTTCATGCGCGATCGGCGGCAGCTCGCGCCTTGGATCGCCGCGCGTGCCCGCCTGAATCAGGCCATTGGGCTACTGGCCCCAACTTAGCCGCATCACCCGGTAAAACACGATGCCATCGAACCGGCGTTGTTCGGCATAGCGCACGAAATTGCGCGTGGTGACCGGCGCGCGCCTGTGATCGAGATCGAGCGTTATCGTCCCCTGATCGGTGACCATGGCCAGCCGGACCATATCGGGCAGAGGCGCAGGCGCGGCGGCACGCGGGGCCGGCCGCGCTGCGGTCAGCGCGAAGAGGAAGGGCAAGGCGACAAGGGCGATTCGGCGGTTCATTGCCCCACCATGCCGCAATATCACCCGGTGCCGCCACATCATCTTGGCGGGCAGCGGAGCTAAACGCCGCGCCGTGCGTTAATGCCGCGAGCCCGCGAGAAGCGCGATGCTTTCTGCGGAGTTTTTTTATGCGTCCTGTCTGGATTTCACTATCTCTGTTGTTGGCACTGTCGGCCTGTCAGTCGGAAACGGCTACTGAAGGCGAGGTGGTTCAATCTCCCGCTGCAAATGATTTGGCCGCACATGATCTCTCCGAGGGTGAAGCGTTGACCGCAGCCATGGCCGATGATGTGTCCCGTCCGCTGATGCAGGCGCAAGTCGTGCTTGATCGGCTCGGCTTCACCCCCGGCGTCGTTGACGGCAAGCCAGGGTTATCGACCCGCAATGCACTGATCGGATTTCAGGAAGCCAATGGCATGGCGGCAAGCGGCGAGCTCGACGAATTGACCATAGCCGCGCTGGCGCGCTGGAAAAATATTCCTGCGACCCGGCTGGTAACGATCCCAGCCGATTTTGCTGCCGGACCTTTTGCCGAATTGCCCAAGAGCGCCGCCGATCAGGCGAAGTTGCCGATGCTGGGCTATGCGACACTTGATGAGAAATTGGCGGAGCGATTCCACACAACGGTCGAGACGTTGATGTTGCTGAATCAGCCGCAGGGTGGCTCTCCTGCTACTGGAGCACCATCGGCACCTGCTACGGCATCGTCTTCTGCCACGCCGCTGCCCGCAATGTTCCGGGCCGGGCAACAAATTCGAGTGCCTAATGTTGGCGGCGATTATGTCGATGCGACGAGTGTCAAAGATGCGGGCTGGCTAAAAACGCTGGAAATGCTCGGTGTTGGATCGCAGCAGGCCAAGGCAGCAAAGATTGTCGTCAGCAAGTCCAAGGGCACGCTTCGTGTCTATGACAGCGCCGACAAGCTGGTCGGGCTGTACACGGCAACAATGGGTTCACAGCGCGATCCGCTGCCGCTGGGGCGCTGGAAAATCAACGGGGTCTCCTACAATCCGCAATTCACCTACAACCCCAAGTTGTTCTGGGATGTGCCTGATAGCCGCGAAAAGCAGTTGCTGCCGCCGGGGCCAAACGGTCCGGTCGGTGTGGTCTGGATCGATCTGAGCAAGGAGCACTACGGGATACACGGTACGCCGCATCCCGAGACAATCGGACGCGCGCAAAGCCATGGCTGCGTCAGGCTGACCAATTGGGATGCCGCACGGTTGGCGCAGATGGTTTCGTCAGATACGCAGGT
>JANPPM010000253.1:0-13770 GCA_031428495.1 Novosphingobium sp. | reverse complement strand
ATAACCAATCAGCCCCAGTCCCTCGCGCATGGCGACTTCGGCCAGCCCGATTTCAAACTGCCGGTCGAGCAGTGAATAGGAGTTTTGGATGGAGGCGACGCGCGGCACGGTCATCAGGTCGGCCATGAACAGATAACGCATTACGCCCCACGGCGTTTCGTTGCACACTCCGATGGCGCGGATCTTGCCGATGGCCACCTGTTCGCCGAGCGCGGCAAGGGTCTCTTCGATGCTCACTTGCCCATCGGCGCCGGGCAGGTGCGAAAAGCGCTGGCGTCCGTGCGTCGACACAGCGCGCTCGGGCCAATGGACCTGATAGAGGTCGATCACGTCGGCCTTCAGCCGTGTGAGGCTGGCATCGACGGCGGCGGAAATATTGGTCCGGTCGAGCCGCCGTTCTGCCCCGCGGATATGGGTCATGTCGCCTGCCGCATTGCCCGGACCGGCCACCTTCGTGGCGATGACCACCTTGCCGCGCAGGCTGCGTGCAGCGATCCACTGGCCAAGCAGTTCCTCTGACCGGCCCTGCGTTGCCGCCCCGGTTGGCGTCGGGTAGTTCTCGGCGGTGTCGAACAGTGTCACCCCGGCATCATAGGCCATATCCATCTGGCGCAAGGCGTCCGCCCCGGGCGTCTGTCCGCCGAATGTCATCACGCCCAATCCGAAGGCGCTGACTTCAAGTCCGCTGTGGCCGAGTTTGCGATATTCCATCGCCTATTCCGCCGCCTCGGCTGGCGCGAATGGCGGCCAGCCCTTGGCGTAATGCGTCCCTGCCACCCGCGCGACGATTTCCGCCGCCCGGTCGCGCGGGTTGTAGAACTGGCTCAGCCAGATGCGCGACTGGCCAAATGGGCCATCGGAAGTCAGTTGCATTGGGGTCAGTGCAGGTCGTTTCATGGCCCAGACCTCGCTGTCGCGCATCAGGCCATGACCAAATAGCGCGCTGACATTCTCCTGCATCGCTTTGGCCTCTTCAGCACTTTGGCCCGGTCGCGTTTTCATCATAGCCGCCTGCCAGAGTCGGCACGTGCCATCGTCTATCGGGGTGACGCAGATGATTTCGCGCGCGCTCATTTCCTGAAATTTACCAAAGGCGATCCCCGGACCAACGTAGCCTGAGAGCGTCGAGTAGGTTGCATCGAACAGGTCGTCGGCTTCGACTGCCGAGCTTTGTCGCTGGTGCAGCAGATGGCCCTCATACTCATTCTCATAGGACAGCGCATGGCCACCGTGCAGCAATCCGAGATGCGCGACATCGGACATGTTGTCGAAAATTTCTACCGGGTGATGAAGATCGGCAAGGTATTGCAGTCCGTCCCAGCGCACCCATTGGGGGTCGTCCCATTCAGGAAATTCTACCAGCGGGAAATCAGGTTCCTGACCTTCGGGATCATGCCAGCAAAACACGATCCCATAGCGTTCCTCAACCTTCCAGCTCTGGACCCGCGCTTGGCGGGGGATTGGTCCGTCGTGATAAGGAATATTGTTGCACACGCCGTCCGGCCCAAAGCGCCACGCGTGAAACGGGCAGCGGATGTTGTCGCCCTCCATGTGAGTGTCGGCCTGGGATGTCGCCGAATTGGGGCCACTGGCGAGGTGCGTGCCCATGTGCGGACAATAAGCATCGAGCATGATCGCGCGGCCGCTTTCCCCCCGGTAGAGCACCATGTCCTTTCCGAAATAGTGCAGGGCAATGGGCTTGCGTCCGACTTCACTGGTATTGGCGACGGCAAACCACCCGCGCGGAAAGGCGAACGGACCGAGGTCATATTCAGCTGTCGTTGCCATGATTGCTCTCCCGTTGACGCTCTGTGGCGCCAATGATCGCAAGCTATCGCCTGATGTCTTCGCTCGGCAAGCCAAATCACATTAACGCGCTGAAAGCCCCGGATTGCCTTCGCGCGGGGCAAAGCGCAGCGAGTTCTGCAGGAAGGCGGTCATGTGATAGTGGCCCACGAGCATCGGCAATTCGATCAGTTGACGCTCGTCAAGCCGGGCAGCAAGAGCCGCCCAGGTCTGGTCCGAAATCATTGAATCAACATGCAGTTCCTCGGCTGCGCAGACAATCGCACGGTCTTCATCTGCCCAGCCCGGCGCGCTTGACCCTTGCGTCAGGCGCTCGATATCGTCGGTGCCCAGCCCGGCTTCCCTGCCATTGGCGACATGTTCGCCCCAGGCAACCGGCGATCCGCAGAGCCAGGCGGTGCGCAGGATCGCCAGCTCCTTGTCGCGCGGAGCGAGCGTGGGATTGGCGGTGAACAGCACGCCCAGTTCCAGATAGGCCTGCGTTGCGTCGTGATGCTTGAACAGCGTGAGGAATGTCGAGTCGACCTTCCATGGATCATCAACCGAATAGGTTGCACGCAGTTGCTCAAGCAGTTCCAGCCCTCGCTCGGCAATCTGCGCTTCGGCCATGGGCGCTATGCGCGGCGGCTGGCGAGTCATCTGGTCCATGCGATCGGTAGGATCGATATTCTGAGGCAATCGATAGGCTCCCTGAATTGGCGCTATACGCCTTGTGTGCCCGGCGCTGCGTCCGATACTCGCTCGATCAGGGCAAAGGCCAGCTGCTCGTGCCGCAGTTCGGCTGTCCGGCCAGCCGCAATGTTTCGCACTGCGTCGATCAGCAACCGGATCGCCATTCCCGCCATTTCACCCACGGGTTGACGGATCGTCGTCAGCTCGGGCCAGATTGTCGTTGCCATGGCGCTGTCGTCAAAGCCGCAGACTGAAATGTCACGCGGTACATCGAACCCGCGCCGATGTGCCGCTGCCACACTCGCCGCTGCCATATCATCGTTGCTGGCGAAAATCGCACTGGGCCGTGGCGAAAGGCTGAGCAATGTCTCGGCAGCGGCAAGGCCCGAACGATAGGAATAGTCGCCCATTGCAACGAGCGCCGGATCGGCGGCAATACCGGCCTCTGCCAAGGCGCGCAGATAGCCCGTGCGGCGCAGCGCGCCTGCGGCAAAGCCGACCTCGCTGTCGATGAAGCCGATCCGGCTATGCCCCAGCCCGATCAGCCGGGCGGTCATCGCATGGGCTGCGGCTTCCTCGTCGATACTCACTGAAAAGGCGAAGTCCACCGGCCTGCCTGAGGCGAGCAGCGCCAGCGGGATTGCCGCCTGATGCAACTCGCCGATCAGTTCGGGATCGTCGCACAACGGCGACGGCAAGAGCAGCGCATCGATGCGGTGCGCCTTGAGCCGCTCGACAAAGGCCTTGGGTGTTTCCACATGGCCGTGGAGTTGGACATCGTATTCCTCGACAATCAGCTGCGCCTCGTGCGCGCTTGCTTCCGCGAGGCAGCCCATCAGCAGCGCGCTGAGCCAAGAGGCGCTGGGATTGCTGTGGAGCAAGGCGATCCGGCACTGCTGCCCCACGGCAAGGCTTCGCGCAGCGGCATTGGGCACATAGCCAAGCTCCGCGATGGCTGCGGCAACTTTGGCGCGGGTCTTTTCGCGCACCACCGGTTCGTCATTGACCACGCGCGACACAGTCATTGGCGACACGCCAGCGCGCTTGGCGACGTCAGCGACCGTCGGTCCGCCAAGCCCTCGCCGTGGACTGCGCACGACCTTTGTCTGATCCTTTGTTTTCCCCATCGCCGCACCGCCTATTGTGCGCGGCGCAGCGGCGCAAGCGGCAAGCGCCGGGAGGGGTTGGCGCGAAGTACCCATGCGGTATGCTGCCTGCATGAAAGTGACGCTCCGCCAGCTCGAAGTCTTTGACACCGTGGCGACACTGGGCAGTGTCACCAAGGCCGCCGAGAGGCTGGGCATGAGCCAGGGCGCAGCCAGCAGTGCGCTTGCCGATCTTCAGATCATCTTGCGCCGCCCGCTCTTCGCGCATGCCAAAGGGCGCCCGCTCCAGATCACCGATGAGGGCAAGCGGCTGCACCCGGTCGTGCGATCACTTCTCGGCAAGGTTCAGGATATCGAACTGACCGACACCGATACGCGGCTCAGCGGCAAGCTGGTTATCGGCGCCACCGCGATGATCGCCGAAACCACGCTGCCGCGCCTGTGTGTTGAATTCATGAAGCTTTACCCCGATGTCCAGATTCAGGTCGAGGTTGAAACGGTGCGCAGCCTGCTCGAACGATTGACCCGCTTCGAATTGGAGACTGCACTTATCGAGATATTGCCGCAGATCGAGGGTATCGAGTTGACCCGATGGCGGACTGATGAGCTGGTGCTGGTGGTGGCAGCAGGGCATCCGCTGGCGGGGCGCAAGGGGCTCGGCATCAAGGATCTCGCTGGCTATTCCTGGTGCACCCGCGAAGGGCATTCGTCGACAACGGCCTACCTGCGCTATATGTTGCACGATGAAATCGGCCAGTTTCACGTTGCTTTCGAGGCGACGAGCAATTGGGCGGTGCGCCATGCTGTTGTCGCGGGTGGGGGGATTGGCTGTCTGTCCAAATCGCTGGTACAATACGATCTGGACCTCGGCCGGTTGCACCAGCTCGATGTCCCGCGCTTTCGGTTTACCCGCGCGCTCAGCCTCGCGCGCCCCAGGAACATCTGGCGTAGCCAGCTGACCCGGACGTTTGACCAGTTCCTGCTCGACCACGGTGATCCGGGTGACAGCTAACCCATCGATTTTATCAATGGGCCATATATCGAATTAGCCGATTTTCTGATTGCTGATGCCGTCATATAGAGCGCTGAAGCAAAAAGAAGGATCGACCATGGTGGATGCAGGCAAAAGTTCGGTGATCAAGGCAGGCGCGGACGATGCCGCCGGATATTGGCTCGACGAAGGCCGTTCAGCTGGCGGCTATATCCGCGAGGTTGATTTCGCCTCCAACAGCCGCGGCGTCGACCCGCTGTTCGAAGGCATCAAGATCGTTGACTGCGACACGCATTTTACCGAACCCAAAGACTTGTGGACGGCCAATGCCCCCGCCGGGCTCAAAGACAAGATGCCGCACGTGCGCCGCATCGACAACGCCGACCAGTGGTATGTTGGCGACAAGCATTTCGGCTCGATCGGCGGCAACGTCATCGCCAAGGACAAGAACAAGCTGCTCGGGAAGCTGGCATTCCAGAACTACGACCAGATCGATGCCGGATCCTACGAGGTCGGCGCAAGGCTCGAAGCGATGGATGCGATGGGCATCTGGGCGCAGATCTGTTTCCAGAACGGCGGCGTAACCCAGGCCGGATCGCTGGTCGCGCTGAATGACGAACCGCTCGCGGTGACGATCACCCAGATCTACAACGATGCCTGCGCAGATCGCATGAAGATGTCAGGCGGCCGGATCAACTGCATGGCCACGCTGCCCTATTGGGACAAGAACCTGATGATTGCGGAGATGCGCCGCATCGCTGATCTGGGCATCAAGGGCATCACCCTGCCTGACCGGCCCGAGCGTCTGTCCGAAGGCTATGTCGGCAAAGACGGCAAGATATCGCATTTCTGGGCCGAGGTGTTCGACATCTGCAATAGCGCCGGCATTCCGCTCAACTTCCACCTCAATGCCTCGCTCGATGCGAATTCGGCGATTTGGGATAACCTCGGCTTTGATCAACGCCTGCCGATCCACGCGCTGATCCACCACGTCGGCTGCGCGGCGACCATGTCGAACTTCATGGTCTCGGGCATTCTTGATACCTACCCCGACCTCAAGATCGGCCTGATTGAAAGCGGCATGGGCTGGGTGCCCTTCTGGCTGGAGGCTATGGAGCACCAGCTCTCCGAGTTTCGCACCGCCGAAAATCGCGGCCTCAAGATGAAGCCAAAGGAATACTTCAAGAAGCATTTCTGGGTGAGCTTCTGGTTCGAACACTATGCGCCCACCAAGATGCTTGAGGAGATCGGCGTCGACCGGGTCATGTTCGAAACCGACTATCCGCACCCCACCTCGCTCTATCCCGGCGTGCAGGACAAGCTGGTCGAGACGCTGGGCGGCCATGACTATGCCACGCGCAAGCGGGTGCTCGAGAGCAATGCATCGGAACTCTACAACCTGAAGTTCTGATCCGCCGCGCCTGCCATTTTACCCGGAGTTAAACCCATGTCCCAGTCGCAATCCGGGCCGCTGTCCGGCGTCCGCGTCCTTGAGCTCGCGAGCCATGTCTTCGTTCCCATCGGTGGCGGCGTGCTGCATGAATGGGGCGCTGAAGTCGTCAAGATCGAACCTCCCGAAACCGGCGATCCTTACCGCAGTCTGGTCACTGCCGGATTGCATACCGCGCACAACGGCATCGACGCGAGCTTCCAGCTGACCAATCGCGGCAAGCAGTCGGTGACGATTGACCTGAAGAACCCCGAAGGGCGCGAACTGCTCTACCGGATGGTCAAGGATTATGACGTATTCCTCACCAACATGCGGCCCGATGCGCGGCGGCGGCTGAAGATCGATATCGAAGACATTCGCACGCACAATCCCGATATCATCTACGTTCGCGGCTCAGGCTACGGCACGCGCGGACCGGATGTGCAGATGGGCGGTTATGACGCTGCGGCCTACTGGTCGCGCGGCGGCATCGGCGGGGCGTTCACGCCCAGGGATGCCGAGCGTCCGGTGATGCAGCGCCCGGCATTCGGCGACGTTGTCGGCGGCCTGACGATTGCCGGGGCAATTGCCGCAGCCCTCTATAAGCGCAAGGCGACCGGGGAGACTTCGGTTGTCGACGTTGCCCTGATGAGCATCGGCATGTGGCAGCTTCAGCCTGACATAACCCATGCCAAGATCCACCCCGAAGGGCAGAACCGGGTCTATGACCGCAAGGCAACCTGGAATCCGATCTCGGGCCCCTATCGCACACGTGATGGCCGCTTCATCCATCTCAACATGATGGAGGGCGATCGTTACTGGCCCGATTTCTGCACCGTGGTCGGCCATCCAGAGCTGATCGACGATCCGCGCTATCTCACCATGGCCTTGCGCAAGGAGAATGCGCGCCCTTGCGTTGAGCGCCTCGACGAGATCTTTGCGTCCCGTGATTACGCCGATTGGTGCGTAATCATGAAGCAGGCCAAGGGCGTGTGGGCACCGATGCAGACCCCGCTGGAGGTGCATAGTGATCCGCAGGTCGCGCCGAACGGTTTCCTGGCCGATGTCGAGATGATTGATGGCTCACAGCTGACCCTGGTCACCTCGCCCGCCCAGTTCGATGAACGCAGTGTCAAGCCGCTTCGCGCACCCGAGCTGGGCGAGCACACCGAAACCGCGCTGCTGGCGCTCGGCCTTTCTTGGGATGAGATTGCGGCGCTGAAAGACAGTGGAGCTGTCGGGTGATGAACAGCAACACACGGCAAATGAAGCTCGGCGCGTTCTGCGGCGGCAGTTATCATCAGGCTGGCTGGCGGCATCCGCAGAGCGGAGCAGACTTCGGCACCGACATGGCACAGTGGATCGACCTTGCGCGCAGGCTGGAGGCCGCCAAGTTCGACATGTTGTTCGTGGCCGACACGGCATCGCCCAGTAACGCGGAAAATCCCGATGTTTTCCGGTATCTGGCTGCTGGCGACAATCTTGAGCCGATGACGCTGCTGGCGGCGATATCGGCACACACTACGCATATTGGCTTGGCAGGCACAATCGCGACCTCCTATCGCCCGCCTTACGATGCCGCGCGCGAAGTCCTGTCGCTCGATGTGATCAGCGGCGGACGGGTCGGCTGGAACATCGTCACCGGCATCTCGCCGGATGACGCTGCTCAATATGCAGACCAGACATTCCCGGCTCTGGAGGATCGCTATGCCCGCGGCGAGGAGTTCGTGGACGTCGTCCTGAAGCTGTGGGCCGCGCTTGAACCCGGTGCCTACCTGCGCGACAAGGCGGGCGGGATATACAAGGATCTCGCCAAGATCCGCATGATCAACCACGAGGGCAAATACTATAAGGTGCGCGGGCCGCTCAAGGGTATCGCCTCGCCGCAAGGCCGGCCGCTGCTGATCCAGGCGGGCCAGTCACCAGATGGACGCGCCATGGCATCGCGCGTTGCGGAAGTCATCTTCACCGCGCAGTCGACCTTCGATGAGGCCAAATCGTTCCGCGATGATATCCGGGCCCGCGCCGCTGCCTGGGGACGCGATCCCGAGCATGTAAAGATCATGCCCGGCGCGCTGGTGGTGGTGGGCGAGAGCCGGCAGGAAGCCGATGATAAATGGGCCGAACTGCAATCGCTGATCGACCTGAAGGCCGCGATGTCCTCGCTGCAACTGGCGCTCAAGGGATATGATCTCAGCGGCCATGACCTTGATGCACCATTCCCAGAGGTTCCACCAGAATCGGTGGTCAGCCGCGGCAGGAACCATGTCGAGGCGGCGAAACGCGAAGGCCTGACCCTGCGTCAGGTGCTGATCCGCTCGTCGGGTTCCAATGCGCACTTTGCCGCGATCGGTTCGGTGAAGGACGTCGCCGATCAGCTCCAGCATTGGTTCGAGCAGGGCGCCTGCGATGGCTTCAATTTCCTGCCTGCGGTGAACCCGTTGTCCTTTGTGGATATCACCGAAAAGCTGGTGCCCGAACTGCGCCGCCGGGGGCTATGCCGGAGCGAGTATCAAGGCGCGACGCTGCGCGACCACCTTGGCATCCCCGCAGCGCCCTTGCCCTTGTTGAATCCATAGCGGGATAAATTTGATGGCGGAGCGGCAGGTCTTCACTTGTCCGTCATGCGAGCGCCCTCAGACCGGAATTGAGATGCGAAGGCTATCTCAATTCCGGTCTGAGGGCTGCCCTGGCTGTACTTCTAAATTTGCACTTTGATGCAGCGATGCTTGCTGTCCCTCGGTATCAAATTGCCGCGTGCCGTATATCCACGCGAAGGTGCCGCTGTAGCTGATTATTGGAATATAGTCCGTGACATCCTGGTCGGTGAGTAGCTTGTCGGTCCGGCTGTCAAGGATCTTCAAATTGCCGTCCTGCCTGACCGCGAGCACCGCGTGATCGCGAGGCCCGGACGTGTCGCGGACAATGACCAGGTACATGGAATCGGCGGGCACACCGGCTTTTTCAAGCAAGGCGAGTTTGACAATCGCAAAGTCCTCGCAGTCACCGTAGCCTCGCGTCAGCGTGTTTTGCGCGCCCGACCATTCATCAGAACCTGCGTCCTCGACGAAGCGGACATGCCAGTTGACCCAGCGGTTTATGGCATCGAGCCGCTCACCGCTCGCCGCGAGATTCGCTGGCTCAAGCAATTCGTCCCAGGCGCCGGGCCTCTCCCCGAACGGCACCATCCGGGCACCATTCCACTTTGCCTGAATTGCCGATGAGCCGACAGGAACGGCATGACGTCCGAACACGTTCGGTGCGTCGGGGCGCACGGGTGGGAGCGGTGCTGGCTCGTCGCAGATGAGCGGCACTTCCGGCGGTGAAGTAGTTTGCGAATTCTCAGCGATCTGACATGCGAATGCAGTCTCGAATTCCCGGCTGGCAGCCACAGGGGCGTCATTCGCTGGCTCGCTGGCAGCGACAAGTGCGGACTGCCCACAGACAAGGCCGACTCCTAGTGCCAGCAAGGCCATTTTGACGTTCCGGACCTGCTTGATCGGTGTCATTAACGAACCAGTCTTTCTGTCGCCCAGAAAGGTCATTGCGCAGGTTTGTCGGTCCGTGACCAGTCCATTGGCTAAAATTTCCGCCGCTATGGTCCGTCCACCACCGCTGCTTCAACGGATGGAAGCCAGCCCCTAACGGGGCTTGCTGGTATCTGGCGGAGCTGTCAGTCGGACCGCAACCAGTCTCCGATAGACGCAGCCGTCCTGAGCCAGGCGAACGTCAGGCCACAAGCGACTTCCACTCGGCCATTGCGGCCGAGCGACGTTCGCGGAAGGCTTGTCGATCAACGAGGTGGCATTCGGAGTTAAAATGGTTGTGCAGGGAGGCATGGACCGAGGCGATTTTTTGTAACGACTTTATCTGTCGAAACCGTAGCATCGCTCGCTCTCGTCGTAATGGCAGGTGCGAATTTTCGACCCGGTTATTGAGATGGCGGCCCATCTCGCGGCGCTCTAGATTGCCCAGTTCGCGCATCGCTGCGGGGTATGAGCGCAGTCCGTCAGTAACGATGGCCTTCGCCTTGCCATGACGCTTCAGCGCTTTCTTCATGAACCGTAAAGCTGCGGATTTGTAACGTTTCTTGGTGACGTAGTTCTCGAGGATCTCGCCTTCGTGATCGACGGCACGCCAGAGGTAAACCATCTCGCCGTTCACTTTGACGTACATCTCGTCGAGATGCCATTTCCAATGGCGAAAATGCCTGGCAGCGGTGCCGGACACGTCAATCTCGGGCAAGCGGGTGGTGCGCGAACTGATCGATCTGATCGCCAAGCGCGGCAAGCCCGGCATGATCGTCAGCGACAACGGCACCGAACTGACCTCGAATGCGGTGCTCGAATGGTGCGGCGAGGCCAGGATCGAGTGGCCACAACGCCGGGCAAGCCAACCCAGAACGCCTTCCTCGAGAGCTTCAACGGGCGGATGCGTGACGAACTGCTCAATGAGACACTGTTTACGAGCCTTGCCCAGGCTCGTGAGAAGATCACAGCATGGGCCCACGATTACAACACTGGGCGGCCCCACCCGTCGCTCGGCTACGCCACCCCGGCGGCCTTCGCCGCTGACCTGAAAAAGCAAGGGGCTGCTTCGCTCCGCATAGCCGAACGCTACTACGACCGCTTTGTCAGCGGTTCAGACAACGCTTGGCGACGATCAACACGATGCGTACACATATCACGCAACTATTCTCCTGGCCGAGCGTTGTCGTCGAACCAATAGGAGAAAAGCAATGGTCGACCTTTCCCAAATCAGCGAACACATGGAAATTGTCGGTGCCGACGGTGTTCACATCGGCACTGTCGACAAAGTTGAGGAGAACCGGATTAAGATGACGAAGGGCGACAGCGGCTCGCATGGCGAACATCACCACTATCTCTCGGGAGGCCTCGTTGCGGCTATCGAGGGAAATCAGGTTCGACTGTCGGCTACGGGGGCGTCGGCTTTATTGCTCGAAGAAGAAGGCAGCGGCGAAGCCCTAGCAGATAGGAACGCCTGAGGGTTGGACTGGGCGTCGAGCAGCGGGGGAGGTCTGCTCGGCCAACGCGGCATGTTGGGTTGCTCGATATGAATGTGTGCCGGCTTGTCAGTGAAGGCAAGCACGGTCGCTTAAATAGAGTGAACGAACGACCGCTGGTGATGAGCCTGGCTGGGTCCCACAATGACGGCTATGTTAGCGAGTTAAGCCAGTCGACAACCCAACGGCTGTAATCTCTAGTTGGCCATTCCGGCCATTGGAGAATTGTCATGGGACATTCAGACCTTGACCCGGCTGTGCACGAGCGACGGCTCTGGAACGCTGGACAAAATGTAGGCCCCAAACGCCCGCTCAAGCTGCGAGACATTTGGGCCATTCGCTTCTATCTCGACGAACATAAGCGCCTACGCGATCGAGCGCTGTTCGATCTGGCGATTGACAGCAAGTTGCGTGGCTGTGATCTCGTCAAAATCAAGATAGGTGACGTCGTTAGCGGCGGCCAAATCCGTAACCGCGCGACAGTTATTCAACAGAAGACCGGCAGGCCGGTTCAATTCGAGATCATGACTGATGCACGTAGGAGCTTGGACACCTGGCTGCAGCGCCGTGGCGGCACGATCCTCGATTTCGTCTTCCCGAGCCGAATCGACTACATGGGCCACCTGGGCGCCTCCAACAACCCCTCGACATCTCTGGCGTGATTTGATTCATTGCTCCTGACGGGAGGCGGCGATGCGTCAGGCAGGATTGTTTGGATTGTCGGAGCATCTGAAGCGGCTTTCGGCGCATGGCGATCCGCTGGAGGAACTGGGACGGATTATCGACTTCGAGGCGTTTCGCCCGACACTGACGGCGGCGCTGGCCTATGGGGATGGCGCGAAGGGCGGTCGCCCGCCGTATGATCCGGTTGCAATGCTCAAGGTTCTGGTGCTGGCGGCGCAGAACAATGTTGCCGACGCGCGGATGGAGTATCTGATCCGGGACCGGCTGAGTTGGTTGCGCTTCCTGGGCTTCGACCTCGGCGCGCTGACACCCGATGCCAACACTATCCGCTTGTTCCGCGAGAAGCTGACCGAGGCAGGCGCGCTCGACGCGGTGTTCGCCGACTTCGACCGTCAACTCAAGGAACGCGGCTATCTCGCCATGGGGGGCCAGATCGTCGATGCCACGCTGGTGGCCGCGCCCAAGCAACGCAACACCGCGCCTGAGAAGGATGCAATCAAGGCGGGCAAGACCGCCAGCGAGATCTGGCCTGACGAGCCCGCCAGGGCGGCGCAAAAGGACACGGACGCGCGCTGGACGCTGAAGTTCGCCAAGGCGAAACCATTGCCGGACGGCAAGCCGGGGATCGACATCGCCATCCCGAGCTTTGGCTACAAAAGCAGTATCTCGATCTGCCGGACATTCGGCTTCATCCGCAAATGCAAGGTCACCGATGCGGCGCGCTTCGACGGGCGCATGCTGCGCGATGTCGTCACCAGCGACAACACCGCTTCGGATGTCTGGGCCGATACCGCCTATCGCAGCCAGGCCAACGAGGCGTGGCTCAAGCGGCAGAGCCGGGTCAGCCGCATCCACTGCAGGAAGCCACGCGGCAAACCGATGCCCGAGCGGACCGCCAAGGCCAACGCCACCAAATCGAAGGTCCGCGCCCGCGTCGAGCATGTCTTCGCCCGGCAGAAGGACCAGATGGGCCTGTTCATCCGCACCATCGGTATCAAACGCGCCGAGGCCAAGATCACGATCGCCAACCTCGCCTACAACATGCACCGCCTGATCTTCCACGAGCGACGCGCAGCGACGGGATAGCTGCGTCTGAAAGGCAAGAAAGCCACCGAAAACCAGCGATCTCGACCCCCAAGAACCTCGCAATCACGACAAACCCGACGCCCAATGCGCAAACACGCTCAGATCACCGGGTTGATGGAGGTGCCCACCTTTTTCACGACGTTGATGCGATCGACCATCTCTGGCGATGTCAGCAACGGCATCTGGATGTCGAGCACGTCATTCAGATGCTGGTCGAGGCCCTCGATGATGTCCTTGCGATCAAGCATCGCATAACCGCGCAGCGCGGCCGGCGGGATAAGCGCGTAGCGTTGGATGCGCTCGACTGCACGCTCGCGCGCCGTCGCACCGTCGGTGCCTTCGGCCAGCCCCAGTTCGATCAAATCGGTGGGCGTCAAGGTTCGGCCGTCTTCGATCATCTTCCAGATCTTGCCCGGCGCGCGGTGGCGCAACAGCAGAATGCCACCTGTCCCGGGGAGCAAGCCCAGCTTCGCCCAACCCTGCCGAGCCCAGCCGTCCGGACCGACGAAGCGACTGTCGCATGCCATCGCGATATCCAGGCCGAAGCCCACCGCGACTCCGTCGATCGCAGCGACCGCTGGGACGGGCAGGCCGAGGATCGCGCGGATGACGCCCTGGAAGCGCGAGTAGACGATCCTGCGGCGTTCATCGGCGGGCATGTCCTTGCGTTCGACCATGCCCTTGATATCGCCACCGCCCGAAAAAGCGCCTTCGCCGGTGATGACCACGCCTTTCACTTCGGGATCGGAACCAGCTTCCTTGATCGCCGCAGCCAGCTCTTCGCACTGCTGAGGGCCCAGTGCGTTGCGCACTTCGGGCCGATTCAGGATGACGAGCGCCGACACGCCCTGCCGCTCGATTTTGACACTCATCTTCTGCTCTCCTCATTTCAACCGCGGCCCGACAGTTCGGCCTTTCCGAGCATCGTCCGCAAAACTTCGCTTGATCCCTCAACGATGCGCGCGACGCGCAG
>JANPPM010000252.1:0-5182 GCA_031428495.1 Novosphingobium sp. | reverse complement strand
AAATTCATGTGCCCGGGAAGCGGCGGCCGGCTCCCGGCCAGCAGATTAAGCCGCCGCGTGATCTCCCCTTTTTTCATGATTCGCCCCCTTCGTTTGATCCAGGGACAACCGTCGCGTCACGACCAAAAAATCCCAAACAGGTCGCACGTGAGAGTAAAAACCAATGCATGTCAGATGGTTGGCTATATACCGGCGCCACGTCACGACCTTGAGATGTCAAGTGGGCGGTGTCCGAATAGGTGCGGATAAACCCGCATCAGCGCAATCAACGAACGGCCCACACAGTGGCGCACGCGCGATGCTGAAAAATGCAAAACCAACCCGAGGGGGTTTCGTGAGCCTGTTCCGCACGCCGCTAACGACAGCGAAGCGCACCTTTATGCTGGACATCGAATCGGTCGTGACACCATTCTGAGTGCAGCGAGCAGATGGAAATTGAGGGGGGCCTTGCAGGTCGGAGAGGGTGAACCGCGAGGCCAATCGGTTCCTTGGGCACGGAGGTACGGCCTGAGCGAATGCCGACGCTGCAGCGAAAGGAAGGAGATACGCTCAGCATAGGACGCGACTGGATCGCGCTATTTACGGCCAGATCGCTGCGGTAACGCATTGTGTGCCATACCAAAAGTTAGACTGTCGCGACTGCTGGAGCAGTGAGTCACGCTTGGTCGCGGAGACTGAAAATTCTCCGCATTTGGGAGCCCTCCTGAAAAGCTTTACCGTGACGGGAATTTGGGCTCCTCGGTAGTACCGGAGACATGGCCGTAAGCCGCAGAAAGCCTGCGCTTTGGCAGTTCTCTGTTTTTATCGTGAATTGGACAGAGTGGCGGAGACGGAGAGATTCGAACTCTCGGTACAGATGTATCCGTACGACGGTTTAGCAAACCGTTGGTTTCAGCCACTCACCCACGTCTCCGGATCGCTGCGGCGCGGGCGGGCTATAGCGAGCGCAAGGCTGGGCGGCAAGGGGCTGTTAGGATGCAGTTCCGCTTCATTTCGACTCGCCCTACCGCGTTTCGGACTCGCTTGGTCGCCGCGCCATTGTCGCGGGTCGGGGTTTGGCATTTTAGTTGCTCTGCCACTTCACGATGGACCGGCAACGATCATGGCAAGCTCTCACTTTCGCGTAACCACCAAACCGTGGCTGGCTTTGGCCGCAGCAGCGCTTGCTTCGCTGACCCACAGCGCAGCCTGGGCAGCCGTCGAACCACCGATTGACGGTGACCTGATGCCAGCCGGGACCGGGTATAACGCAACGCCTGCTCCGGTTTCCGTGCCCGTTGTTCCACCAACAGGCACCGCAGTTCCTGCACCCAGTGTCGATATCGGCGCCACTACTGCTGCCACGCCGGCACCTGCCACGGCTGTCACCGACAGCTCCGCAACCTACCGCAAGGACGATCTGATCGGCGCGGCCGAAGGTGTGTTTGGCAAAGGTGCGGCAGGCCTTGCCGGGATGATCGAGGATCTGCTCCGCAAGCAGGGCGAGCCCAACGGCTATATCGTCGGGCGTGAAGGCGGCGGCGCACTGGTGGTTGGCCTTCGCTATGGTTCGGGAACGCTGCACCACAAAATCGAGGGCGAGCGACCGGTTTACTGGACCGGGCCCTCGATCGGCTTTGATGCCGGGGCCAATGCCGCGAGCAGCTTTGTGCTGGTTTACAACCTGTTCGACACTGCCGATCTGTTCAAGCGATTCGGCGCGGGCGAAGGTCAAGCCTATCTGGTTGGCGGTTTCCACGTCTCCTATATGCGGCGCGGCGACATTGTGCTCATCCCGGTGCGGGCTGGCGCGGGGCTGCGGCTGGGGATCAACGCAGGCTACATGAAGTTTTCGCAGCGGCAGAACTGGCTGCCGTTTTAACTGCGGTTCAGATAGCCGATTGCCCAGTCCCGTGCTGCTGTGCGGCTTCCATCGACGGGCGGCGTAACGTCGGCAATATCGCGCGTCGCCAGCAGAACATTTGGTTTCAACGGCGATTCGAAATCGAGCCCGAAGAGATCGCCGTCGTTCCACGCAACAAGACAGAACGCTTCGAACCCAGCCCATTTGAGCACGGCCCACGCGCCCACGCGCGGCGCAGCGCCGGGAATTGTCAACTTGGCACCGCTGTAAGACAAGTTGAGCAAAGTCGCCGCCAGCGTGCCGTCCAGCGTAATCAATTGCGCGGGTAACTGGACGCGCAACCGGCTGTGACGGCGGCGGCCAGCGGGGCCATTGACCGCGCGAGGTATCGAAATGTTGGCTCGGCTTATCATAACTTGTGCAGCGTTAGACCTACATCGCTAAGCGCGGGTGGAATCTCTCTAGGGGAAAACCCACAGTCTTGCCGCGCTGGATTGGCCCGGCTAAGGGCGCGGGCATCATGATAAGCAATCTCCCCCAACAGCCCGCCGATGCGCTGCTCGCGCTGATTAAGCTCCATAACGCCGATCCGCGGTCGACCAAAATCGATCTCGGCGTCGGCGTCTATCGCACAGGACAGGGCGACACGCCGGTTTTCGGCGCAATCAAGGCGGCGGAACAGCGGCTGGTCGCGGGGCAGGATTCGAAAGCCTATCTTGGCCCCGAAGGCGATATGGGATTTGTCGCCGCTCTGATGCCTTACATCTTCGGCGCATCGAACCCTTCGATGACCAAGATTCTGGGGGATGGCCGCATCGAGGGCATGCAGACCCCCGGCGGCACCGGATCGCTGCGGCTTGCCCTGGCCATGATCAAGCGCGCGGGCTGCGGCCAAGTGTGGATGGGCACGCCCAGCTGGCCCAACCACGCACAGATCTGCGCCGACCTTGGCCTTGGCATGCAGACGTTCAGTCATGCAGCAGCTGACGGCACGGCGGATATGCCCAGCCTGCGCGCTGCCATTGCTGCGGCAAACGAAGGCGACGCGCTGCTCCTCCACGGGTGCTGCCACAACCCGACCGGCATAGACTATAGCAACGCCGACTGGGACGAGATCGCCGGGCTGATCGCTGCCAAAAAGTTGCTGCCGCTGCTCGATCTGGCCTATCAGGGTCTGGGCGCAGGCATGGAAGAAGACGCCTACGGGGTGCGCCGCGTGCTTGCCGCTGTGCCCGAAGCGCTGATCGCCTACAGCTGCGACAAGAATTTCGGCCTTTACCGTGACCGCACCGGCGCGCTTTACGCGATGGCCGCCGATCCTGGACAACTGCCCGCGATTATGTCGAACGGCCACGCCCTCGCGCGTGCCAACTGGTCACAACCGCCAGATCACGGCGCGGCGGCGGCGCGGATCGTGATGGAAGATGCTCAGCTGACCCGCGAGTGGCTTGATGAGCTGGCCCAAATGCGCAGCCGCATGAGCCAGGTCCGTGCCCGGCTGGCGGCGGCAGGCAAAGTCGGCGGGGTCGATCTGACGCCGCTGGGCAGCCAGCACGGTCTGTTTTCGATCATACCGTTCACACCTGAACAGGTGCAGGCCATGCGTGATCGCCACGGGATTTATTTTGCCGGATCGGGCCGGATCAACATTGCCGGACTGACCATGGCGAACATCGACCAGTTCGTCGCCGCTGTCGCGGATGTGACGGGTTAGTAATAGATAGGATAGGGTTCACGCAGAGGCGCAAAGGAAAGAAGAGGCGCAGAGATTAAGGCCGTTGGCAGAGCCAAATATGACAGACAATGGGTGCGGTCCCCGCAAGCGATAGGCATTGCAAAAGCCGCTCGCTCAAAGAAGCTTCTCAGCGCCTCTCTGCTTCCTCAGCGCCTCTGCGCGAACCCCTTGCTACCCAGACTGCTCTCAACCCCGCAAACTCTGCATTCGCTGCAAATACCGCGCCAGCACGTCGATCTCCAGATTGACCTTGTCGCCTGCCTTTAGCCCGCCCAGCGTCGTTACTACGGCGGTGTGCGGGATGATGTTCAGCGCGAAGTGGCACGAGCCGTCGGGCTGATCGGCCACTTCGTTGACTGTCAGCGAAACGCCATAGACGGTTATCGATCCCTTGGTAGCCAGATAAGGCGCAAGTTCGCGGGCAACGGAAATCCCGAGCCGCAGCGATTCGCCTTCGGGGCAGACGCCGACAAGTTCGCCCACGCCGTCGACATGGCCGGTGACAATGTGACCGCCCAGCTCGTCGCCCAGCTTGAGCGCAGGTTCGAGGTTGAGCCACTGCCCTACCGCCCAGCGGCCCGGCACGCTGCACGAGACAGTCTCACCCGAAATATCGACCGCAAACCATGCATCCCCGGCACTTCCGCCGCGATCAACCACGGTCAGGCACACGCCCGAACAGGCAATTGAAGCGCCAATGGCAATCCCGGCAGGATCGAAAGGGCAGGCGATGACGGCGTGCAAATCTCCGGCCTGGCGGGCCTCGCGGATCGTGCCGATGGCTGTGACTATTCCTGTAAACATGGGATGCGCTCGTAAACCTCCAATGTGTCGCTGCCAAGCTGGCGGCGGTCGCTCATCCGCCACTTACCATGGGCATTGGCGAGTGCGCCCAGTCCGATATCGCCAATACCAGGCATTCCACCGCCGATGATTATCGGTGCGCGGTATATCAGCAGGCGGTCGGCAAGGTCCGCAGCCAGAAAGGCCGCCGCTGCCCCTGCCCCGCCTTCGACAAGGAGGTACTGAACATCGGCCATATCGCTGACACCTTCGGGCGCAGCAATTGCCTGCCAGCCTTCAGGCGCGGCCCCGCGCGTCAGAACCCAGCGCTCTGGACTGCGCCCTTCCAGCCCCGGCAATCGCACATCCAGACGAGGGGCATCGCTGCGCAGGGTGCCGCCGCCAACGAGGATCGCATCGGCCTGCGCGCGCATGGCGTGGCCGTGTGCTCGCGCTTCGAGCCCGGTAATCCACTGGCTTTCGCCCGAGGCTGTGGCGATGCATCCATCAAGCGACAGCGCAAGCTTGAGTGTGACATGCGGGCGGGCTTGGCGGCGCTGCGTCAGATAACCGGCAAGGCTGCCCTCAGCCTCGGCACTGGGCAGCAGATCGACAGCAATGCCAGCCTCGCGCAGCCGCGCCATGCCCTTGCCCGCAGTACGCGGATCGGGGTCTTCGCAGCCAACCACCACCCGCGCCAGCCCCGCCGCCACGAGCGATCCAGCGCAATCGGGGCCGCGTTCCGATAGGTGCGCACAAGGTTCCAGCGTAACATAGAGCGTCGCACCCCGCGCAGCTTCGCCTGCTTGGGCCAATGCGAC
>JANPPM010000251.1:0-34432 GCA_031428495.1 Novosphingobium sp. | reverse complement strand
GCCTTGAGCCGCTTTATGCGCGCTATCTGGCGCGGTATGACGTCGAGTTGGAGGGCCTTTAAGTATCATCAAACTGCGTCGTCATTCCCGCGAAGGCGGGAACCCATCTCCTTAACCGGGTTTCCACTCAATGTGCTCTTGGAGCGCAACCGCACGAAATGGGTCCCCGCCTTCGCGGGGATGACGAGGCTGATTTAGGTTGGCAATATTGGGAGCGAACACATGATCGAAGGCAAATTCTACCAGCTCGGCTATATCTGCGACAATTTGGAGGAAGGCATCACCCAGCTGCGCGGGCGCGGGATGACTCATGAACCGCACATTATCGAAGTCGATCAGCCGGTGGATTCCCTGCAGGGTGAAGTGATCAACAAGCTGCGCCTCGCCTTCGTGTGGATCGGTGATGTGCAGTATGAGCTGATCCAGCCGGTCACCGATCCGCTGGGTATCTATGCCAATTGCCAGTCAAACGGCGGGCCGCTGCGCTTCCACCAGATCTGCATGCGGATCGAGGGCACTTGGGAGGGCTTTCTCGAGCGCGCCCATGCGCAAGACCTGCCGCTAGTCATGTGGCGCGACATGGGCGGCGACAACCTCAAATTTGCCTATATCGATGCCCGCTCCACGTTAGGGCATTACCTTGAATACACCTGGATGACCGACGCTGGCTGGGAACAGATCAGGGGGATGTAGCGCCCCCGCCCGCGTTACTCAGCCAATCGAGGATCATCGTGCGATTGTTGCGGTTGGCCTCGAAGCGGGCAAGCGCCTCGTCGTGCCGCAGGATGGCATCAATGATCAGCCGCCGTCCGGCTATCCATAGCTCAAGTTCTAGTGCACCGCTATAGGCGCTCTCGCTTTTCAGAGTGGCCGAAAACCGCAAGGTCACGCGCGTCAGGAGCTCGAACAGTGGGCGGTCGACCATGCGGAACAACAGGTCCTGGAATTCGAGTTCGCGGCTGGCGACGCCCGCCTGATCGCGCGTTTCGGGGACTTGCCGGGCAAATTCGCGCAGCTCGGCCAGCAATGCGGGATCGCGGCAGGCGGCCGCAGCGGCACACAACTCGTTGAACAGCAGCGAGGTCATGTCCAGCGCCTCCTGCCATGAGGCGGGCTGGCTGCGCATATAGGCGGCCAGCGAACGTTCCAGCACCGCCGCATCGGGCCGCGCGCCGTAATAGCCGCCACCAGGACCGCGCCGGACATCGAGCAAGCCTTCATGTTCCAGGATACGCGCCGCCTGTTGCACCGTGACGATGCCGACCCCGAGCGCCTTGGCCAGTTCGGGCAACGAGCCGATCATTTCGCCCGGTTCACTGGCAAAAATGCGCTCACGCAGCCGCTCGACCGCAGAAGCGACGAGATTGCGCTTGCCGGTCGTTTCCGCAGCGGAAGCCTTCAATCCATTCATAAGCCTATAATACGCCTGTTTATTGCCAGTTTAAGGGGAATCCTATCGGCGAATTGGTGCTTGTAAAGATAATAATATGCATATTATATGAATGTGCGACTCGCATCGTGGCTTGCCAGCAAGCCCGTTGCCTGACAATTTCGACATCATAACGGGCAGGCGTTCTTACGACCTGCCGGGAGAGCAAAACCATGGCCTTCAGAAGTCCCGACGCAGACGCCCTGCCGCGTTTTCCGATCATCATCGGCGATGCGCGCGAGGAAAAAGGCAGCGGTATCGTGATGCCGCATATCTATCCGGGCAACGGCTCGGTGACCCGCGAGATCACCATGGCCAATGCCGACGATGTTGATCGCGCAGTTGCCTCGGCCCGCGCCGCCTTCCCTGCGTGGCGCGCTATGCCGGGCGATCAGCGGCGCAACCTGATGTTCAAGCTCGCCGCTCTGTTCGAGGCAAAGTCGGGTGAATTCGCGCCCAGCCTCGTTGCCGAAAATGGCTCGATTGCCGCCTATGCCCCCTACATGGGTTATGACGCGGCGCAGAAATTCCGCTATTTCGGCGGCTGGGCCGACAAGATCCACGGCCGCACTGTGCCGATGTGGGGTGCCCCCGCGCACGATTACGTGTCCTATGAGCCTTACGGCGTCGTCGGGGTGATCATCCCGTGGAACGGGCCTTTGTTTGCCGCGACGATGGTCATGGCTCCGGCGCTGGCTGCCGGCAACTGCATCGTTCTTAAATCGCCAGACCTTGCGCCTTATTCGGCGATGAAGCTGGTCGAGCTGATCCTCGAAGCCGGTTTTCCACCCGGCGTGGTCAACCTTGTCACCGGCGCGGCCGATGTCGGCGAGGCAATGGTTTCGCACCCCGGAATCGACAAGATCGAATTCATCGGTTCGGGCGCAACCGCCAGCAAGGTTCTGGCCAGCGCGGCACGGTCGCTCAAGCCGGTGGGCCTTGAACTCGGCGGCAAGTCAGCCGTGATTGTCTTCGATGATGCCGAGCTGATGAATGCTGCGAAATGCGGCCTTAGCGGCGCGGTGTCGGCAAACGGTCAGGGCTGCGTCAACGGCACCCGCCTGTTGGTCCAGCGCGGCATATATGACAGCTATCTCCAGACGCTTTCTGCCATGGCGGGACACATCAAGGTCGGCGATCCTCTCGATCCGCAAACCACGCTCGGCCCGGTCATCTCGGAAACCTCAATCAACCGCATCCTTGGCATGATCAGCCAGGGCGAAGCCGAAGGCGGGCGGATCGTGACCGGCGGACAGCGGCTGGGCGGTGATCATACGGACGGGTATTTCTTGCCGCTCACCATCCTCGCCGATGTGCCCAACGCCAGCCACATCGCCCAGAACGAGGTCTTCGGCCCGGTGCTGGTTGTGACACCGTTCGATACCGAGGAAGAGGCCGTGGCGCTGGCCAATGGCACAGAATACGGCCTTGGCGCTTACGTCCACACCCAGAACCTGCGCCGCGCTCATCACGTGACCGGCGAGCTTCAGGCGGGGATGATCCACGTCAACGGATCGGGCGAGGCGATGCAGCCCAACTGCCCATTCGGCGGATGGAAAAAGAGCGGCCACGGACGCCTTGGCGGCATCGAAGGCTTGCAGGAATTCATGCAGCCCAAGAACATCTGGATGAGCCTGAAGGAGCCTGAAGCATGAGCAAGCTACTTGATCCTGCGACACGCTCCGCGCGCGGTAGCGCCATTCAGAGCGAAGTTACCGGCAGCGCACCTCCTCCCACATCCCCGCTGGAAGAGAGCATCCGCGACTTCGTCATGGCGGAAGTCTGGAACCGGCCCGGCCTTGATCGCCGGGCGCGCTATCTGATTTCGATAGCTGGCTGTGCGATTTCATCTGCCGCACCCGACATTCTTGACCGCTATGTAACCGGCGCGCTGCAATCGGGCTTGCTCAGCCTTGCCGAATTGCGCGAAGGCGCGCTGCACATGGCCGTTTACGGCGGTTGGGGCCGGGGCGAGGCGATTGACAAGGCCATTTCCCGCGCGGCCCAAAAGCTGGGGCTGGCACAGGCCGAATATCCGCCGATCAGGGCCGAGGCCTGGGATCCCGAAGTCCGCACGGCTGAGGGCATGCAGGAATTCACTGACACCATGACCTTCCCCGGTGGGCCATCGGCCAGCCCGTTCCTCGAAGCCATCAACAACTTTGTCTTTGGCGAAATGTGGTGCCGCCGCGGCCTTGATCAGCGCTCACGCAGGTTCATGACGCTGGTTGGCGTTGCCGAAAGCTCCGCCGAAATACCGATCAAGAGCCATTTCCACGCGGCCATGGCGAGCGGGAATTGCACGCCTGAGGAAATGCACGAATTCGTGCTGCATTATGGCCTGCACTCCGGCTGGCCCAAGGCATCTCTGGTGCAAGGCATCGTATTTGAAATGGCAAAGAAGGTCGAAGCCGGCCTGCCGTGGAACGGGTGAGATGGTCATGAAAACCGACATGACCGGCAAAGTTGCACTGGTAACGGGTGCCGCCTCAGGCCTTGGCCGCGCAACGGCAATCAAACTTGCCGAGGCGGGCGCAAGTGTTGCTCTGATTGATGTCAATCAATCGGGGCTGGAGGAGACTGCGAGTCTGCTCGGCGGCTCTGGCGCGCTGGTTCATGCCGCAAACCTTGCCGATCCGGATGCCTGCACAGGCGTAGTAGCGGCGGCGAAAGGCCATTTCGGGCGGCTCGACGCACTGTGCAACATCGCCGGGATCATCCGCATGGCGCACAGCCACGAAATGCCGCGCGAGCACTATCTCCAGACCATCGCGATCAACCTCAACGCGCCTTGGTTCCTCAGTCAGGCCGCAATCCCGCACCTGCTCGAAGCCGAAGGCGCAATCGTCAACTGCGTCTCCTCTGCTGCATTCATCGGTGAGGCCTATGCTGCTGCTTACTGTGCCAGCAAGGCGGGGCTGATGAACATGACCAAGGCGATGGCGATGGAATATTCCCGCAAACCGATCCGCATAAATGCGGTTGCGCCGGGCGGCATGGTCACCAACATTGCCAATGGCATGACCTTTCCGGCCGAAGCGGAAATGGATCTGGTGGCGCGCTATTCGGGGCTGCGCGGACAGGTTGAGGTCGATGATGTCGCAGATCTCATCGCCATGCTCGCCTCACCTGCGGGCCGGTCCTACCACGGGTCGTGCATTTCTATCGATGCTGGGATCACCGCAGGATGAGCGGCCGGATTGGCTTCATCGGCCTAGGCAGTCAGGGCGCTCCGATGGCGCACCGGATTGTCGACGCGGGCATGCCGCTGACCGTCTGGGCGCGGCGTCCTGAAGTTCTGGAGCCCTACACCGACAAGGGTGCGGTTGCGGCTGTCAGCGTAGCGGAGCTCGGCGCGCAATGCGATCATGTCGGTATTTGCGTAGTCAATGACGCCGACGTCTTTTCGGTTTGCGAGCAACTGATCCCGGCGATGCAGCCCGGAGGCCGCATCGCTATCCACTCGACGATCCTGCCCGAGAGCTGTGTAGCGCTTGCCGAGCAATGTGCAGCACGCGGGATCGAATTAATCGATGCGCCAGTCAGCGGAGGTCAGCCTGCCGCAGAGGCCGGCACGCTCACCGTGATGTGCGGAGCCTGTGCTGTCGCCTTTGAAGCGGCACGTCCGGTATTCGAAACCTTCGGCAAGCTCATCGTGCTGCTGGGCAAACCCGGCGCAGGCCAGCGCGCCAAAATCGTCAACAATTCACTGATGGCTGCCAATATGGGCCTCGCCAAAGCGGCGCTCGATGCAGGCGAAGCTCTCGGCTGCGACCGCAAGGCGCTGGGCGAGCTGATCAATGCCAGTTCTGGGCGCAGTTTCGGCTTCGAGGTTATGGCCCGCCTGCCCTCACCCGCTGCCTTTGCGCACGGGGCAGCCTTGCTGGCGAAGGATGTGGGGCTACTGAAGGCAGTGCTGCCGGACCACGGCGGCGCAGAAGTTCTTCGCGCTACTGCCGATCCATTTTTGCAAGCTGCGACCAAAGGATAGACCATGACCTTTACACTCGATCAATTCCGCCTCGACGGCAAAGTCGCCATAGTCACCGGCGCTGGCGGGCGCGGAAATTCGATTGGCCGCGCATATGCCATGGGATTGGCCAATGCGGGCGCTGCGGTCGTTGTAGCCGATCTTAATGGCGACGGCGCAAATGCCGTCGCGCAAGAGATCGTCGCAGGCGGCGGCAAGGCCATCGGCCTTGAGGTGGATGTTGCCGATGAAGCTTCGACGCTCGCCATGGCGGCAGCTGCAACGGCGGAATTTGGCGGTATAGATATTCTGGTCAACAACGCCGCGCTGATGGTCGATATCAGTTATGACAGCATCGACACCGTGCCCATAGAGGCATGGAACCGCGCCTTTTCAGTCAACACCACCGGCGCGCTGCTCTGTGCCCGCGCGGTCGCTCCCTCGATGCGGACGCGCGGCGGCGGGCGGATCGTCAACCAGTCGTCAGGCGGGGCTTACCCTGCAACCAGCCTCTACGGCATCACCAAGATCGCGCTGGTCGGGCTGACCACCAGCCTTGCCAAGCAATGGGGCAAGGACAGGATCACCTGCAACGCCATCGCGCCGGGCAATGTCATGTCGGACGCGGGCAAGATGCTGGTGCCCGACGATTCGCCGTTCATTCAGTTTTTACAGGCAACCGTGGCGACGAAGCCGCGCGGCATGCCGGATGAACTGGTCGGCGCGCTGCTGCTGCTGTGTTCGCCTGCGGGCGAGTGGATCACCGGCCAGACGATCCACGTCGATGGCGGCTGGATCATGCGGCCTTGAGCCGTCATCCCGGGCTTGACCCGGGATCGCTGGCCGCTTCACAGAACATAGCTGCGATACTACCAGCGGTCCCGGATCAAGTCCGGGACGACGTCAGGCCATCTCGCTTTCGACTTCCGCATCATCGAGCAACCGATAAAGCGTAGTCCTCTGCCGCACCGGGCGACCTGCAAGCGCTGCGGTTGCGACGATGTTGTCCACCGTCAATTCCTGACCGTGCGCGGCGCCGGCCGCGCGGCTGATGCTTTCGTTCATCAGCACGCCGCCAAGATCGTTGGCTCCCGCCGCCAGCACTGCCGCCGCGCCATCGAGCCCCAGCTTGACCCACGAAACCTGAATCGATGAAATTCGCGTGTGCAGCACGAGTCGCGCGATGCTGTGCATCATCAGCGCCTCGCGCCATGTTGGCCCTTTGCGCGATTGCCCGCGCCGATACATCGGCGATTCCATGTGAATGTAAGGCAAAGGCACAAATTCAGTGATGCCTCCGGTCTCGCCTTGCAAGCGCCGCAGCGCCAGCAGATGCCGTGCCCAGTGTTCAGGGCGCTCGATATGGCCATACATAATCGTCGAAGTGGTCGGAATGCCAACCTGATGTGCATCGCGCAGCACGCCCAGCCATTCTTCGGCAGTCTGCTTGTCAGGACAAATCTGGCGGCGGATGTTGTCGCACAGAATTTCTGCCGATGTTCCCGGCAATGAGCCCAGCCCCTCATCCTTGAGCCGCTTGAGGAAGTCGCGCGCGCTCACCCCCAGCGTTGCCGCGCCTTGCGCAATTTCGAGCGGAGAGAACGCGTGGACATGGATATCCGGGCAGGCATCTTTCACCGCGCGCACGATGCTCGCATAGGTGTCGCCGGTATAGCTCGGATGGATGCCGCCTTGCAGGCACACCTCGGTTGCCCCTTTGGCGACAGCTTCGCGGGCACGCTCCGCCACTGTTTCGAGATCAAGCATGTATGGCTTATCGCGAAATCCAGCCTTGCTGGATGTTTTCGAGAATGCGCAAAACGAGCAGGCATAGGTGCAGATGTTGGTGTAATTGATGTTGCGGTTGATCACATAGGTGACCACCTCGCCGTTCACTTCACGCCGCAGAGCGTCTGCGGCCGCGATCACTGCCTGCGCTGCTGCGCCGCGTGTCTGGAAAAGAGCGACGATTTCGGCTTCGGACAGTTCATGGCCACCCGCAGCGCGATCAAGGATGCGGTGAATTTGCGGCGCAACCGGACCATCATGGTACTTGCCCAGCGGCGCATCGGGCGTGCCGGGTGCCGCTTCCGTGACACCGGGGCTCCAGCGGCTGTCGCGCGCCAGTCCTTCGGCATCTGACAGCGCCAGTACATGCGAGCGCAACTTCGCATCGATCCAGCTGGTATCATCAGTCGCCAGAAAGCGCGGATAGATGGTCAGGCGTTCTGCCAAAGGCCTCCCAGCCTTCGCGCACACCTCTTCCAATATCGCAATTTCGGGCCAGGGCGCTTCGGGGTTCACATGATCGAGCGTGACCGGCGATATACCGCCCCAATCGTCGATCCCCGCCCCGATCAGCTCTTCCAGACGCTCTCCATTGAGATTGGGCGGGGCCTGAACCGAGACTTCATCGGGCAGGACGATCCGCGCGGCGGCAATCACGCGCAGGAAATCGGCCTCGCTGGCCTCTGGCGCGCCGGACATTTTGGTGCCGGGCTTGGGACAAAAATTCTGGACGATGACTTCCTGCAAATGGCCGTGCGTCAAATGGATATCGCGCAGCGCGATGAGCGCCTCGATGCGTTCTTGCGCAGTCTCGCCAATGCCGATCAGCACGCCGCTGGTCATCGGCACCCGTGCGCGGCCCGCCGCCTCAAGGCTGGCAAGCCGCACCGCCGGCACCTTGTCAGGCGATCCATGATGCGCCGCGCCCTTTTCGAGCAAGCGCTCCGATGTGCTTTCGAGCATCAGACCCGCTGAGGCCGCAAAGGGCCGCAGCATCCGGTAATCATCTTCGTCCAGCACGCCGGCATTGATATGCGGCAGCAGGCCGGTTTCCTTGAGCACAAGTTCGGCGCAGTCACGCACATAATCAATGGTGCGGGAGTAGCCCCGTTCGGACAGCCATTCCTGCGCCGCTGTATAACGCCGCTCAGGCGCATCACCGAGAGTGAACAGCGCTTCCTTGCAACCCGCCGCCGCGCCAGCACGGGCGATCTCCAGCACTTCCTCAGGCGTGAGGTACGGCGCGGCCAGCCGAGAAGGTGTCGTGGCAAAAGTGCAGTAGTGGCAGACGTCAGCACACAGCCGGGTCAGCGGAATGAACACCTTGGGCGAATAGGTCATGCGCGCCGGTCCGCGAGCATCGCGCCGCACACAGGCTTCGGCCAGCAGATCGTCCAGTGGTGCCGCCAATAGGCGCGCAATCAGCGCAGAATCATCCGAAGTCATGCCTCAACCCGTTTCATAGCCGGCTGCCGACAGTGCTTGGCGCGCCAGCCCTTCCCGGTCTTCGGCTGTGCGCATGACTGTTGCCGTAACCGTCACTGCAACGCCGCGGGCCCTGACTTCGTGGGCTTGCGCGCCGTCGGCATTGTCGATCAACCAGTGATCGACAATGCCGGAGTAATGGTCGGCGATGGACAGATTATTGCAGTCTAGCCCACGTTCGGCAAGCATCTTTGCGAGCGGGCCTTTGATCGCCTGTCCGCCAACCAGCGGCGAAACGGCGACAACTGGAACAGGGTGCTGCGCCAACTGGTCCCGCATCCCTTCGAGCGCCAGGATGGGATCGACGCTGACAAATGGGTTGGATGGGCAGATAATGATGGCGGATAGATCCGGGCGAGAGAGTGCCTCCGCGAGGCCCACCGATGGCTCGGCAGGCAGACCGGCGAAGCGGATTCCGCGCACTTCTGGGCGGCATTGCTCGCGCACGAACCAATGCTGGAAATCGAGCCAGCCAGACCCCGTCTCCACCTGGGTGCGCACCGGCGCATCGGTCATCGGCACGACGGTGTGATTGATCCCAAGCGAGTGGGCTAACCTTGTTGTGACTTGCGACAGGCTCTCGCCCGAGCGCATCCGCCAACTCCGGGCAATGTGCGTCGCCAGATCGCGGTCACCGAGGTTGAACCAGCTTTCCTCGCCCAATACGCCAAGCCGCTCCATTGCGCGCCAGCTTTCCTCGGCAATCCCCCAGCCCCGCACTTCGTCGTTCAGGCCTGCAAGCGCATAAACGACCGAGTCTATGTCAGGACAAATTGTGAGCCCTAGATGCTCGAAGTCATCGCCCGTATTGACCGCAATGGTTAGCTGTTCGGGTGCCAGAACGGCGGCAAGTCCCGACGCGAGTTTCGCCCCGCCGACGCCGCCGGAAAGCGCGAGCACATGACCGCTCACCGAAACATGTCTTCCGCAAAGGGCCTTAAACCGCTGGTGGTGCCCGGTCCGTCTTCGGCTGTTACCCACTGCCCCGCCCCGCGTACCAGGGCGACCGGCGTGCCTTCCGCCCCCTCCCCCATTGCAAGCACCGCCGAGGCAGAAACGGCGTCTGCCACTGCGATTATTGTCGCCTGCAAGGTCCGTCCGAATAAGTCTTGCCCGCTTCCGCGCCGGTCATCGAGCACACTAAGTCCTGCACAGCCGATTGCCGTGCCGACTGTGCCGATCCGCCAGGCGCGGCCCATGCTGTCAGCAATGACTACTGCAGGTCGTTTGCCGGTCAGCGCGGCAAGCTCGCTGCGGATTGCGCGCGCACTGGCGTCTGGATCCATTGGCCATAGCAGCACCACCCCAGCATCGCCGCCTTCGACATTGGACGCATCTATTCCGGCATTGGCGAGCACATGCCCGCACCTGTGCCGGGCAATGATCGCCGCAGGTGTTGCGCGCAGAATGTCTGTACTCTCATCAAGGATCAGCTGCGCCATTTGCGGGTCGCGGCCGGTCTGCGTCGCCAGCGCGCAGGCCGCATCGCCAACGGCAACATCGGCGAGCCTAACCAGCCGTCCTTCGGTCTTGGAAACAATCTTCTGAGCAATCACCACGACATCGCTGTCAGCAAGCAAATGACCACTTCCATCAATCGCCCGAGCGATCTCGTCAGCTATCGTCATGCCCGGCGCAAAGAGCGGCATCCCTGCCAGCGGTGTAATGGCTAAACCCTGCATCCGCTTGCCCGCTTCCCTCGTTTTGGCGTGAGGCTGACAAATCTGTTGCCTCACCCGCACTCGCCGCTATCGGCTTGAGCGAGTGCAGGCAATGCAAGAATGGAGCAGTGGTTCAGTCATGGCAGCGATCGCGATCATCGGTGGGACCGGCCACCTCGGTAAGGGAATTGCCCGGCGTCTGGCAAAGGGCGGTCATGATGTCACTCTCGGCTCGCGCGCCGCGGAGAAAGCTCAGCTAGTTGCTGAGGAAATGATGGCGGAGATCATCGGGGTCAAACTGGGGTTCGCTGCAAATACCGAGGCGGCGCAGGGCAAGGACGTGGTCATCGTCACCGTGCCTTATGAAACCCAGGCAGCGACGCTCAAACAGATCGCTCCGCATGTCGGCACTGCGATTGTCGTCGATACGACCGTGCCGCTGATGCCGCCCAAGGTTATGCGGGTGCAACTGCCTGCCGCTGGCTGTGCTGCTCTTGAGGCACGCGAACATCTGGGCCCCGACATCCGCTTCGTCACAGCGTTTCATAATGTGGCCGCGCATATTCTCGATAGTGACGCCAAAGTGGAATGCGACGTGCTGGTGTTTGGCGACGATGTCGAGGCGCGCAAAACCGTAGTCGGGCTGATCGGTGATATGGGTCTGCGCGGACTGGCTGGCGGGGCACTGGCCAATTCGGCAGCGGCTGAGGCGCTGACGTCAATCCTGATCTATATGAACAAGACCTACGCTGCCGACGGCGCAGGCATCCGTTTCACCAATCTGACTACCGCGCCCGAGATACCTTCTGCCTGATCGTGACGTGCTGGTTGGTCATCCCGGTAAAACCTGCTGATCAGGCCAAATCCAGACTTGCCGAGGTGTTGAGCGAGACGCAGCGCGCTTCACTGGCAGGGGCGATGCTGCACTACGTGTTCGAAGTGGCCCGCTCTGCAGCCAAAGTCGATTTCCTTGCTTTGCTTGGCCCGTCCCGCCTCGGTTTGCCGGAGGAAGTGCCGCTTCTCGCTGATCCTGGCGGTGGCCTCAATCCGGCACTGCACTCCGCATTTTCACAGGCGACAATTGCGGGCGCTGACCGACTTATCGTGCTTTTCGCCGATCTACCCCGGTTGCAAGTGAGCGACATTGAACAACTCGCTGCGACCACCCCCGGCACCATTGCCATTGCCCCGGATCGCCACGGAACAGGGACAAATGCAATTTCATTGCCGATTCCCCGCGCACAGGGCTTTACCTTCGCCTTCGGGCCTGACAGCTTTGCGCGGCACAACGCCGAGGCCCGGCGACTGGGATTGAGAATAGAGACGATTCACAGCGAGGGGCTGGCACGCGATATCGATGTGCCCGATGATCTTGCCGATGCAAGTGGACTGTTCGACCCGGGCACATAGCCGGGCGAAAATGGATGAGGAGAGGCTGAAAGTGGACGCGAGTGCAATCGATCTGACGGGGCAAGTCGCCTTCGTGACCGGTGGCGGCGGCGGCATTGGCCGCGCCTGCGCGCTGTGTTTCGCCGACATGGGTGCGGACGTCGCAATCGTCGATGTAATCCCGGAACGCTGCGAAGAAACCGCCGCCCAGATCGAGGCGCGTGGGCGCAAGGCGCTGACTTTTGCGATCAACGTGATGGATGTCGATGCTTTGCAGGCTGCTGTCGCGAAGACTGGCGAAGAGTTTGGCCGCCTCGATATTCTGGTGAACAATGCTGGCGGCGTCACCCGCCGCGATTTTGCCCAGCTTCAGGAGAAGAACTGGCGACGGCACATTGACCTCAATCTGGTGAGCAATCTCGCGGCAACACAGGCCGCAATCCCGCTGATGATTGCGGGGCAGCGCGGCGGTGCGATCATCAATGTCACGAGTATCGAAGGATCACGCGCGGCCCCGGGCTATGCGGTCTATGCCGCCTGCAAGGCCGGGATCAACAACCTCACCCGCACATTGGCGCTCGAACTTGCCGAGCACGATATCCGGGTCAACGCTATTGCGCCGGACTATACCGAAACACCCGGTGTGCGCGGCAATTTCACCGGACCAGTGGACCGCTCCAAATGGTACGTACCCGGTCCAAGCGCCGTCGATTCAATCCGCCGCCGCATTCCGGCGGGACGTTGCGGCATCGACGAAGAATGCGGTCAGGCGGCAGTATTCCTCGCCTCACGCATGGCCAGCTATGTCACCGGAGTAATTTTGCCGGTCGACGGCGGCAGCTGGGCATCCAGCGGCTGGGCGCGCGACAGCAAAAATGTCTGGAACCTTCCTCCCGAAGTCACCGATTAAATTTCATATTTTTCAGGAACAAAGACCATGTCCTTCCCCTTAAGTGTCACCTTTCCCTTCGATCACATCGATCAGCCTGAATTCACCTCGATGCAGGCCGTGCATGAATGTTCCAAAGCTGCGGAAGACGCCGGTTTTGCCTCTGGCACGGTCACGGATCATCCGGTTCCGTCTTACCGGTGGCTCGACAACGGCGGACACTATGCGCAAGATCCCTTTGTCATGCTATCGATGGTCGCAGCGGTGACGACGCGGCTTAAACTCCAGACCAACATCATCGTGCTGCCCTATCGCAACCCGTTCATCACTGCGCGCGCGGTTTCGTCACTCGATCATTTCTCGGGCGGGCGCGTGATGCTCGGTATGGGCGCGGGCTATCTCAAGCCGGAATACAAGGCGCTGGGCGTCGATTTCGACAGCCGCAACGACCTGATGGACGAATATATCACCGCAATGAAGCTGGCCTGGACCGGCGAAGACTTTTCGTTCGAGGGCACGGGATATAACGCAGTCGGCAATCGCATGCTGCCAACCCCCGTGCAAAAACCTCACCCGCCGCTACTGGTTGGCGGCAACTCCAAGCGCGCGCTGCGCCGCACGGTGGAAATGGGTGATGCCTGGCACCCTTTCATTGTGCCCAAGATGGTCACCGATACCGCGCGCACCGCCAATATCGACGGCGATGAGGATATCCTCGCGTCGATTGCCTATATGGCTGAACATTGCGTCAAGGTCGGCCGCGCCACCCCGCCAGAGGTCATTTGTTCATCGACCTGCAGCGTGACGCGTGGATTTAGTGCTCAGGAAGCGATCGACGGGTTCGAGCATCTGCGGACACTCGGCATTTCGGCCTCAGGAACCAGCATAACCGCCGACACGCGCGCAGAATGGTGCGATCTTGCCCTTCAGTTCGGCGAGCAAGTGATCGCGAAACTCGGTTGATGACACCGCCCCCATCAGCGGCCAGCGAATGGAAAATGCACTGGCCGCTGGTGCTTGCCGGGCTTGTCGGCATGTCGTTCTATTCCATAGTTACCTACTCGCTGGGCACATTTATTGCCCCGCTAGAGGAGGAGTTCGGCTGGAGCCGCACAGCGATTTCCGCTGGGCTTACGATATTTACCGTAACAGCAATGATCGGCGGGCCGCTGGTTGGCGCACTGATCGACAAAGTAGGCACGCGCCGGGTCGCGGTGCCTGGCATTGCTTTACACGCGGCTGCTTTCGCAGGGCTGAGCCTTGCCAATGGAGCGATTTTGCAGTGGTTTGCACTGTGGCTGGTGCTGGCATTGGCAGCGCTGACCACACGTTCGCTGATCTGGAGCACTGGCGTATCCAGTGTCTTTTCCATCAGCCGCAGCTTCGCCCTGTCCGTCATGCTTAGCGGCACCGCGCTCGGGCAAATGTCGCCGCTGCTTGCCGGTTGGCTGATCGAAACACAGGGATGGCGGCAGGCCTATCTATACCTCGGCCTCGGATGGGGAGGCCTCGGCTTTCTCCTCGTTCTGCTATTCTTTCGCGATGCCCGCGCGCGGCGTGACCAATCGGGTGATGCGGCGTCAGCGGCTCCCATCCTTGCTGGCTTGACTTTCAGCGAGGCACTTCGCGATTCGCGCGTCGTTCGCATCGGCCTTGCTAATGTTTTGCTCACTCTGGTGGGATCAGGGATTGCCGTGCATCTCGTGCCGATCCTGTCGAGCACTGGCGTGGATCGCGCCGCCGCGCTCGGGATCGCCGCCACCGCAGGCATCACCGGGATTGCCGGGAAGCTGATCACCGGTTGGCTGCTTGACCGCGTTCAGGGCAATATCGTGCCGTTTCTCAGCTTTGCGCTGGCGCCGGTCGGATATGTCTTGCTGCTCTACAGTGGCGGTTCGGTTCCGCTGCTGGTGAGTGCAGTGCTTTTCATGGGCTATTCCTCTGGAGCCGGCTTGCAGACCACCACCTATCTGATTTCACGCTATGCCGGGCTGCGCAATTTCGGGAAGATATTCGGCACAATCGGCAGTCTGATGATGCTAGGCACTTCGATCGGGCCGCTGTTTGCCGGGTACATGTTCGATGTCTCAGGCAACTATACCTTGCTGCTTAGCATCGGAATTCCCGCAGCGCTGACCTGCGCCCTCAGTTTTGTCGGACTGGGCCCCTATCCGGACCATGCGTCGGTGAAGGCAGGGCAAGGACCGGCGGCTTGACCAATTCAGTATTTGAACCAATACAGTCGCAGGAGCACGTCAGGCTCAGGAGTTGCCATGTTTAACTTGTATTCTCGCCGAACGCTTGCCGCACTCGTCCTTGGCATTGTCGCAGCACCACTACTCGCCGCGCCAGCTGACACTGTGCGGACCCGCATTGCTGGTCTGCGCGAACTTGGCGCAGCCTTCAAGAACGTCAACGACGGTCTGCGCGGGGGGCAAGCGCAGACTATCATGATCCAGCAAAGCGCCCGCGAAATCCGCAATGCGGCGCAAGCACAGTATCAATGGTTTCCTGCCGGCACAGGTGCCAACCCGGCGTGGAAGACTGCTGCGAAGCCCGAAATCTGGGCGCAGGCGGCGCGGTTTCGCGCGGCGCAGGATAATTTTCGCGCTCAGGCAGATGCCTTCCAACGCGCAGCGATGAGCGGCAATGCCACCGCCATCCGGGCCAGCGCCCGCACCCTCGGTGCCAGCTGCAAAGGCTGCCACGAACAATTTCGTGCGCCGGAAAAGATCTGACCGTGCCTGACAAAGTACCTGTCATCGTCTCGCGCCGGACCTTGCTTAGTTATGCTGCGCTTGGGTCGCTAGGCCTGATCGCAGCTAAGGCTGCACAGGCAGCAAGCCCGCCAGCGTGCTATGATCCGGCCATTTTACCCCTAAGTCAGCGCAACCGCCGCCGCTCGCTTGCCTACAGCGAGGTTTCAAGCGATCCCAAAAAAACCTGCAGCATGTGTGCCTTCTTTACGGCTACTCAGCAAAACAGTTGCGGCACCTGCCAATTGCTCACCGGCGGCCCGGTAAATGCGGGAGCCGTATGCAATTCGTTTGCGGCAAAGGCACGCTAATGAATGCTGGCAAACCAGTACGGGTGTGGGACGTGCCCACGCGCCTGTTTCATTGGCTTCTCGTCATTCTGCTCGGTTTCTCGTGGTGGAGTGCAGAGAACGGCGCAATGGACTGGCACCGTTTGTTTGGCTCGCTAATCCTCGGACTGATCGTATTCCGTGTCGTCTGGGGCTTTTCCGGTGGCAGCACCGCGCGATTTGCCAATTTCCTGCGCTCGCCACGCAAGGTACTCGCCTACATGCGGAGCAATGTCGCCGAACCGCGTCCGCCGGGTCACAATCCTATCGGTGGCTACAGCGTTGCCCTGATCCTCTTGCTGTTGACCCTGCAAGTGAGCACTGGCCTGTTCGCAGTCGATGTCGACGGAATCGAGTCTGGCCAGTTGTCGCACCTCGTCAGCTTTGATGGTGGGCGCGTGGCCGCTGAAATTCATGAATTGAGCTTCACACTCCTGCAGGTGGTCGCAGCGGTGCACGTCCTGGCAATTGCGTTCTACTTTGGGTTTCGCAAGCGCAACCTGCTGGTGCCGATGCTGACCGGAAGCGACCGGCAGATCGATGATGCCCGCATGGCCTTGATCCCAGCATCGCCTGTGCGCTTTGCAATTGCCTCTGCCATTGCCGGAGCTATCGCCTGGTGGACTTCAGCCGGATTTCCGGTTTGAACACTGACCGTTCCGCGCGCAGGCCCCGTGATAGTGCGGCGGTTGATAGTGAAGCACTCGGCTGGGATGAGCTTGGTCTGGTCATAGAAGGCTTGGCCTTTGGCCAACGCCCGCTTCGCGCAGCCACCCGGGACGTTACCCACCAGTACAACCTTGGACCGCGGGGGGCGTGGATCCTCAGTCTGGTTTCGGGTGGCAAGCGCTACCCGCTTGAACTCAGCGAAATGCTGAAGACAGGCCGCAGCCTGATCACCGCAGAACTGGTGCGGCTAACCAATGCCGGGCTGGTGACAACTCGCCCGGATCTTGAGGATCGGCGGCGCAGCGAGATTTCACTAACCCCACTCGGGCAGGCGGCCTGCCAACGGGTGCGCAGCGAAATGGAGCGGATCGTGCGGCGAAACCTTCTGGGCTATTCAGCCGAGCAAATCCGTCTGTTCAGCCGCATGTTGCGCGATGTGCGCCAGCTAGACGACGTCGAGACGTCTGCCTGAGCACGCCAATGGGAGTGAAAAGCGTGGACCGGCTGGCTTTGGAATTCATCAGCGCACTGGGCATGCCCCCGGTCGAGTACGTCGAATTGGCAGCGCAGCTTGGCGTCGCGCAAGTCGGCATGGCGCCAAGCCCCATCGCCGCCAATCCCTATGGATACCCCGAGTGGGATTTGCGGCGCGACCCGGCACTGCTCCGCGCGACCAAAGCATCGCTGGCCGCCAATGAGATCAAGGTTTCGCTCGGCGAGGGATTCCTGATCATGCCGGGCATTGCCATCGCCGACGCCCAAGCAACGATGGACGTCATGGCGGAACTTGGCGCACCGCTGGTCAATACGGTGGTCATAGAACCGGACCGCCAGCGCGCGTTCGATCAATTCGCCGAATTTGCCGCAATGGCCAAAGTACGTCAGATGACTGCAGCCTTTGAATTCATGCCGATGATGTGGCCGATAAATCTCACAGAAGCAGCAGAGTTTCTCGAGGAATCGGGAGTTTCTGGCGCCAAATTGGTAGTCGATGCAATGCATTTCTACCGCTCTGGCTCGACGCTTGAAGACCTTGCACGTGTTAATCCGGAACGCATCGGATACGTCCAGATCTGCGATGTACCTATGCCAGCGATCAATCCGGACTACGGCGCGGAAGCGCGCGACAATCGCTTGATTCCCGGCGAAGGCGACCTGCCCCTTGCCGCATTCATTGCTGCGCTGCCCGGCACCATAGACATCGGATTAGAGGTGCCATTATCAGCGCGGGCGGCGGGCGGAATTGGACCTGTGGAATTACTGTCCCCGGCAATTGCTGCCGCACGTGTCCTGCTGACCTGATGATCAAACCATAATTTTTTGAGGAACGCGGCGGCGAATACGCAGTCCCTTGAGCCAAAGGCGCAAGGCTTGCCAATGGATCGCCGCAACGGTGGTAAGGCTCTGCGCAGGCATTGTCAGGAACAGCCGAAGCAGCATGGCGCTGGTCAGATTACAGCGTTCACCCGCCAGCGCAGCCACCAGCAGGAGCTGGCCCTGCTGGCGCAACTTAATTGCCAACGCCAATCGTTCGCCCGGCCGGTTGACCGCGAATTCATAACGTAAATCCATGTCCATGAATGGTGAGACGTAGAAGGCCTTGTCGCAGGCCTGAAACTGTTGCCCCTCGCCGTCCTTGACCGCCAGCACATAGCTGTGCCGCTCTCCAAAAGTGTTATGAACTTCATAGACAACTGCCGCAGGGCTGCCATCTGCGTGATCGCAAAAATAGACGCTCAGGGGATTGAATGCATGCCCGAGTGAGCGCGGCATGCACAGCAAGCGGATAGTGCCGCCTTTCCACGCAATGTTCCCGCCACGCAATTTCCCCGCGATCTGTTCGCGCAATGCCAATGCGCTGTTGTCACCATAGTCACTGTCATTAAAGCTGAACAGGTTGAAGCGGTTGTGTGAAAGCAGTCTCGGCAGCGCGTCGAGTTGCTCCAAATCTAGTAGCAGCCAAAACCCGCGATAACGAAATCGATGGCGGCGCGGTGCCATTCTGCGGTGCATGACAGAACCCAGGTATATTGCACCGGCGCTGCTCACTGTGCGGGTTCCAAATGCGGGGCCGCATTGTGTGGGCTAAGAATTATACGCCCCGAAGGATTGGCAACCGTCCACGGCCGCATGACGCCGCCAAGCTGTTCGGCAACCGCGAGTCCCGCCTGCAAACCGTCCTCATGAAAGCCAGCACCAAAATAGGCCCCGCAGAACCAGGTCCGGTGCTTGCCTTGCAACTCCCAGAGTCCGCGCTGGGCGGATATTGAGTCGGCATCAAACAAGGGATGATCGTAGATCGTGGTGTGGTGAAGCGTATCGGGCAAAACATCACGCTGCGGATTGAGCGTAACAAAATAGGGCGTCTTGCCAGGCAGGCTTTGCAGGCGGTTCATCCAGTAGGTGAAACAAGCATCATCGCCGTCGCTGGCCTGCCCGCCGATGTAGTTCCAGCACGCCCAAGCCGGGCGGCGGCGCGGCATGAAGCTGGGGTCGGAGTGGAGTACCGCATGATTGCGCTGATAGCGGAAGGTGCCAAGCAAGCATTCCTCCTCAGCCGTCGGCTTTGCCAGCATCGCCAGCGCCTGATTGGCATGACTGGCGATGACGACATGATCGAACTGCTCAACCTGGCCGAACCCATCGACTATCCGCACGCCAAAGTCGTCTCGCTCGATTTGCACCACTGCAGTTCCAAGGCGCAGAGTGCCGGAAAACTGCTCAAGCAGCCGGCGAACATAGGTGATGCTGCCGCCCTCAACTGTCTCCCACATCGGCCGACCGGTAATCTGCAACAGGCCATGATTGGCATGAAAGCGAATGAACGCGAGTGCCGGGAAGGACAGCATTTCACCTTTGGTCGCTGACCAGATCGCGCTGGCCATCGGCAGCAGATGATCATCGCGGAATGCGTCGCTATAGTCGCCCTGTTCCAGGTAATCGCCCAGCGAAAGCCGCTCGAAATTTGGAGCCTGCGCGTCCTGCACGGCGTTGCGATAGAATTTGCGCACACCGGCAAGCATCGAGTGAAAACGCGGGCGCAGCAGGTTCCCTCTTTGCGCAAACAGCCCGTCCAGCCCCGAGCCGCCTGCATATTCAAAACGTCCCCCGTTGAGCGAGGCCGCAAAGGACATGTCTGATAGCTGCGTCGGCACTTCAAGCTCCGCCAGCATCGCCGAGAAGTTGGGATAGGTAACGCGGTTGAAGACGATAAAGCCTGTATCAACCGGTACATTGCCTTCGGGGCTCGCAACAACGACCGTGTTCGCGTGACCGCCCGGCCGGTCGGCCTGCTCATAGACCGTCACATCATGCGCGCGGCTGAGTAGCCATGCTGCGCTGAGACCCGACACGCCCGAGCCGATGACGGCGATCTTTAAGGCAGGGTGTTGCGTTGGTGGAACGATGCTAGGCACTAGTTTATAACGCAGCCTGCGCTCGATTGGATCAACAGTGATCCGAATGGGCGAACCGCACGTTGAAATCTGTATGGAGGCACAATGCGCTACATGGTCGGCTGTCGGCACCGCGCGATCCGCGAGGGTCGGTGCGGCGCAGCGCGTGTTCGCAGTGCGGCGGATGCAGCAGATGGTGGATAGCAGCCCTGCGACAACACGGAAGCCGACGCATTGGTCTGTGCTGATTGGCGCGGTCGCGCTTGACCGGGACAAAGCCGCCTTTGCCGCACTGTTTGAATATTTCGCGCCCCGGGTGAAGAGCTTCATGCGCCGGTCAGGACTTGACGATACCGCGTCCGAGGAGCTGGCGCAGGAAACCTTGCTACGCGTCTGGCGCAAGGCGGACAGGTTTGATCCCGGCGCTGGCGACGCGGCTGCGTGGATTTTTACTATAGCGCGCAATATTCGCATTGATGCGCTGCGCCGTAAACGCGGGGACGTCACTGACGGGGCAAGTGATGTCGAGACTGAATTCTTGCGTGATGATACGCCCCTGCCCGACGCAGCATTGGCGCAGGTGCAGACAGGCGAGCGGGTTCGCTGGGCCTTGGCTAGCTTACCCGCCGATCAGCGGCGCGTCATCGAACTTTCTTTTTATCAGGAGGAAGCCCACGGGCGGATTGCCGAGTTGCTGGGTATTCCGCTGGGTACTGTCAAATCGCGCCTGCGGCTCGCCGCCGCTAAGCTGCGCACCATTCTGGAAGAAGCGGCATGAGCATTTCTCATCACCCCTCGGATGCCCTGGTGCTGGCCTATGCCGCCGGCACGCTTGATCCCGGCGAGCATATCGCGATTGCGACGCATCTGGTCGGATGTTCACAGTGCCGCGCGTTCGCAGCTTCGGTCGAAAGCGCAGGTGGATCGCAGCTTGGCGAACTGGCACCAGCGCCGATGAGCGCCGATGCGTTCAGTCGGTTGGAGGCTATGCTCGATGCCCCCGAGCTTCCCCGCCCGACTCCGCCACCTCCCGAGCCGCGCTTGGGCTCTGTCGATGGTCTCCCCTCATACGTTCGACGCCTGCACGCCGCGCCGTGGCGCTGGGTCGCGCCGGGGATGCATATTCAGCGGCTTACTCCGCCAGCGGCGAGCAAGACCCGCGTTTTCTTGCTCAAGGCAAAAGCAGGAATGCGTCTCTTTCCGCATGGCCACGACGGGGTGGAAATGACCTGCGTGCTGACTGGCAGCTTCAGCCATGATGGACATCGCTATGGTGCGGGCGATTTTGACTGGGGCGATGACGACGCGTTGCACGACATCCATATCGGCGCGGAGAGCGAGTGCATCTGCCTCGTCGCGATGCGCGGAAAATTGCAACTGCGCGGGCTTCCGGGCCGGATGATCCAACCCTTCATCACCATTTAGATGCAGTTCGGGATCGCCCTGACTGCTGCGGCACTAGCGCTGTCAGCGATCATGGCGGCAGCATGGAAGGTCCAGAGGTTCACCAGCAACTCCGGCTGGATTGATGCAATATGGACGTTTGGCATTGGCATAGTGGGCAGCGCACTCGCGCTCGCGCCACTGGATGGGCAGCAATATCCCGACTGGCGGCAATGGGTCGCTGCTGGTTTTGCGGTAATCTGGTCACTGCGGCTTGGCCTGCATATCGTCGGGCGCACGCGCGCGAATCCCGATGACCCCCGATACCGCGCCAAACTCGATGGTTGGGGCACCAAGGCCGCCTCAAAGCTATTCTGGTTCCTTCAGGCACAGGCAGCGGTGGGACTGGTGCTGGTTGCTGCGATTATGCTGGCTGCACACGCACCGGCAGATCAATTGCGCTGGCAGGATGGCCTGGCAATCGCCTTCTTTGCAATTGGGGTCAGCGGTGAAGCGTTGGCCGACGCGCAATTACGCCACTTTAAGCGGACCTCTGACAGTCCGAAGGCTGTTTGCGATATCGGCCTGTGGAGCTGGTCACGCCATCCGAACTATTTCTGCGAGTGGCTGTGCTGGTGTTCATTTCCATTGCTCGCGATTACTGGCGATTATCCGCTAGGCTGGCTAGCGCTCCTCGCACCGCTGTTCATGTATTGGACGCTGGTTTACGCGTCAGGTATCCCGCCACTTGAAGAGCACATGCAGCGGACGCGCCCGGAAGCGTTTGCAGCCTACAAGCGGCAAACCAGCGCTTTTTTTCCTGCTCCGCCGCGGCGCAATATTTAGCTGACGAAGCGACTCGTGATCCAGAATGCACTGGCAGCGGAAATCGCACCGAGCAGGGTGCCCCAACTCACATCGACCACCGTAAGCAGTGTCGACCAGTTGCGCAAAGTCGCCTGATTGGTGAGATCATAGGTCGCATAGGTGAAAAAGCCGAACAGCGCGCCATAGGTCAGCGCGGTGGATAACGAGGCGGCTTTAAGCGCTGGATTAATCGCAAAAATCACCAGCCCAACCGGATAGAGCAGATAAAAAACGGTTGCCGCCGCCGGGTTGAACTGCGGCGCAGCAATATCGCCCAAAATCGGCTTGTAAAACCTGCTTGCCATTGTCCCCAGCCAGAGCAGGTCAACCACGACAAATGTCACCAGTGCCACGCCATAGGAAATCAGGGCAGTCATAGAGCAAGCCTTTCTATGCCCATCCTCTAATTGCTACATTGATAGCAGAGCTTGGGCCTAGCGAAACACAACGCTCAGCTTTGCGAATTGGATCATGCTTGCACAAGCACGCGCGAAAACGCAGCAACGGCAGCAGCCTCATCACCGCCCCAAACCGCGCCGGAAACCGCGAGGAAGTCAGCGCCAGCCTGCACCAGCACGGGCGCATTGTCAGGCGTGATTCCGCCAATTGCAACACAGGGCAATTCGAATATTCCTTGCCACCAGGTCAGAATTTCGGGCTCTGCGTGATGTTCAACCTCCTTGGTCGTCGTCGGGTAGAAAGCACCAAACGCGACGTAGTCTGCTCCCGCCTCACCTGCACCCATCGCGAGATGTCGGCTGGCATGGCAGGTCACGCCAATCTGCGCGTCCTTGCCCAGACGTTCGCGCGCCTCGGCCACGCCCTCATCAGACTGGCCAAGGTGCACGCCGTCCGCACCGAGGCGCTTGGCGAGACTGATCGAATCGTTGACGATAAATGCGACTTCGCGTTCGGCACAGATAAGTTGCAACGGTTCCGCCAGCGTAAAGGCGGCATGATCGTCCATGCCCTTTACCCGGAACTGGAATGCCGCCACGGGGCCTGCGTCAAGCGCCCGGGCGAGGCGATCAGGAAAGTTGCCACCGACTTCGAGCGGTGAAATGAGGTATAGTTGGCACTGGTTCATCGGGCAGCCTTATCGCGTGGCGCGCCATTCCGAAACTGTTCATCGAACTGTGCGATACTCTGGTCCATGCGCACCTTATCGTTATTCCTCGCCTCAACTTTACTTTCGGCCTGCACCACCATCCCAGCTGTTGCTGACGACGATGGCCTGACTTGGGCTAAACTCGGCCAGACCGTGTCAGTCGATGGCCCCCAAATAACCCCGCTGCGGGTGCTTGAGGACAGCCGCTGCCCGATGGAAGCGCGCTGCGTCTGGGCGGGACGACTGCGGCTTGAGGTGCGCGCAGGATCTGGGCCGAGTGCGCGGCAGCTTGAGCTTACCATGGGCGAACCGGCAGACTATGCCGATGGCAAGCTGGAACTCGTTTCAACTATGCCGCCGCAATCAACCCAGCACCCACCAGCCTCAGGCGATCTCCGTTTCGGCTTCCGCTTTCAGGGCGGATATTGAGCTAGATCACCCGGCTGTCATAAGCCCAATGGAGCAGTGCCTGCCGTTGGCGCGGGCGGCAGAACGGATCGCCGGGTTCGCAATTGGCGCGTAGCTGGCCGATGTGCCTGGCGAAATTGCGCCAGCGGCCAATCTGGCGCGTGTCGTCCTCATGTCGGCGACCCATAAAATAGCGGCAATACCACTGGAACCAACCGCGCGGGTCATCAGCATGCAGCCAGCCCTTGCGCCGCCATTCTGCCAGCGGCTGGCTGGCCGCGACGCCAAAATGGTTGAGATTTTTGTCTGACCGCGCAGGCGAAAGGCGCGCATTGGCAAACCAATCGGCAGGAAATTCATCCCCGCAGTCAGTCATGTACTTGCCACCGAATATACCCAGCGCCAGCATCTCGGCAGGCGTCAGCTGGGGCTGAAATCTGGGATCGAAATCCGCTCCCATTGGCGCGACAAGTTGATAGCGATAGCCGCGCTGCATGCGGTCATTGACTTCAATCCAGCGCGCCTCGCCCATCTCAGACCTTCTGCGTCGAACCGCAGTAAATATCGTCGATCGCCTGACCCAGCGAAGCGTCGAACTCAGCTTCACTCATGGGCCCGCGCAAATCCTCCAACAAAGCACGGCTAAAGCTGGCGATTATGCCGCGATTCTTCGCCAGCTCGGCGCAGGCCTCTGGGCGCTGATACCCGCCCGACAGCGCCACCACCCGCAGCACTTTGGGATGATCGACCAGCGGATCGAACAGCCCGGCCTTCACCGGCAGGCTGAGTTTTAGCATCACCGGCTCGTTCATCGTCTCAAGGTTTTTGAGCAATTCACCCAGCATGATTGCATCGCAATCGGCGCGTTCGGCGCTCTTGATGTTGATCTCAGGCTCAAGCATCGGCATCATCCCGTGCGACAAAACCTGACGGCCGACATCGAACTGCTGTGCAACAATCGCTGCAATGCCCGCAGGATTGGCGAGGTTGATCACTGAGCGTTCCTTGGTGCCGTAAACACCCAGTGCCTTGGCCTTGACCAACAGCGCGTCCAAATCAGGCATCGGCTTCATCAGTTGAACGCCGTTGGCTTCGTCTTCCAGACCCTTGTCGATCTTGATAAACGGCACCACGCCCTTGGCGATCAAGGCTGCGGGGGTAGGCAAACCGCCGACTGCGCCGTCCATCGTGCGTTCAAACAAGATCGCACCGAGCACTTTTTCACCGGTGAACACGGGCGATGAAATGATCCGGCTGCGCATCGCATGGATCAGACCATACATTTCCTCTTCGGAAGCCCAGGCACCTTCCTCGATGCCATAACCCTTGAGCGCCTTTGGCGTTGAACCACCGCTTTGATCCAGCGCGGCGATAAAGCCTTGTCCGGCGGCGATCTTGGCGGTCATTTCCGAAGTCTGCATGGCGGCGTCCTGTTGCTGGCAATCACTGTTACAGCCGCCTAGCGCGCCGCGCGCCGCGCCTCAACCACCTTAATGACGCACTGCAATATTCTCTTGGACGGGATCGAAAGCCCGGCGAAACAGGAAAGGAAATGCACCGCCCGCAACACAGGCCAGGGCAATTGCGAAAAGCGCCCCCTGTTCACCGGCCCGCACGCTGACCAGTTCGAGCACGGGTTGCAGCAATAATGGCCCGGTGTAGAAACCGGCACGCACAAAACCGAGCATATGCGCCCGCCGATCTGCCGGAGTAGCAGCCGCAGCGGCTGAAAAAATGTTCGGCATCAATGCGCCAAGACCAAATCCCTGGATCATCATTCCGGCAGCAGCAAGCGGCAGGCTGGACGAACTTGCCAAGAGCGCAATTCCCAACCCGGCCATGCCAAAGCCACCAAAGAACACGTGATGCGCTGAAAAGCGCTTGCGAATCCAGCCAAAGCTTAATGATGAAACACCGGCCATTGCCGCCCCGCCGATCATCAGCATGGCAAGTGTCTCGGGCGCACCGAGGCCGAGATTGTGCAGATGATAGGGCATGTACATCGAGATGGAGGTCGTAATCCCTCCAGCCAGCACACCGAACAGTGTCAGTGTCCACGGGATACTTTTTGGCACCGCGCGCGCTGCCGCGGTGGCTGCGCGTTCTTCCTGCGATTCAGCGGGTAGGGTCAGGAAGATCAGCAGCGCTACGGGCAGAGCAATGAGAAACAACAGGAAGGTATAGCGCCACCCCTCAGCCGCCAGCGCTCCGACAGCACCAAACAGCAACAGAACTCCGAACGTGCCGGAAACAGTGAAAAAGCCCAGCCATTTATCACGCAGGTGCGGCGGCACCCGCGTAGTGATCAGCGCCATGACCAGTACGCCCGCAGCTGCATTGGCGACGCCCTGGATCATCCGGCAAGCAACCATCACGTGCAGATTATCGAGGAAGAAGATCGCCGATCCAGAGAGCGCATAGAGCACCAGCGCAACCATTAGCAGGCGCATTTGGCCGACCCGGCTAGCCAGCATACCACTGAGCAGCGCGCCGACGATCATCGCAGCGCTAAGCCCCGACATCATCAGCCGCACCAGCATGTCAGCGCCGGGGGTTCCCGCGAACTCCTTGCCGATCATCGGCATCACCGGGGCCATGCCGCTGATCGCCAGACCGCTGAGCGGTGCAAGGGTGCATAGGCCGAGCAGCGCAATAAGCGGCAGCGGCGGCGCGGCGTGCGCCGAGCTTTGCGTGGTCATCTGAGTGAAGATCCTCTCGTCATGGCCATTTGTTCTGGCCTTGACGCGAGAGTGTCGGACTATCCGTGCAAGGTCAAATGGTCAGCGCGGCCACTCCGGGCAATTCGCGACCTTCCATCCATTCGAGGAAAGCCCCGCCCGCAGTTGAGACATAGCTGAAATCGCCCGCGACGCCTGCATGATTGAGCGCGGCAACCGTATCGCCGCCGCCCGCCACGGAGGTTAGCGAACCCTCGCGGCTGAGTGCAGCAGCAGTTCTTGCCAGTGCTACGGTAGCGGCATCGAACGGCTGGGTTTCGAACGCGCCGAGCGGACCGTTCCATACCAGCGTGCGGCAGGTTTTAAGCACATCGGCGAGCGCCTCAACCGCCGCAGGACCGACATCAAGGATCATTTCATCAGCTTCGACTTCATGGAGATTGCAGGTGCGCAAGCTGGCCGGGTTAGCCGCGAACTCCTTCGACACCACGACGTCATAGGGCAGATGCACCGTGCAACCGCCCTTTTCGGCGGCATCGAGAATTTCCAGCACAGTCGGCGCCAGTTCATGCTCACAAAGTGATTTTCCGACATCAACGCCTTTGGCGGCAAGAAACGTGTTTGCCATCCCGCCGCCGATGATCAGGTGATCGACCTGTCCGACCAGATGTTTGAGGACATCCAGCTTTGAAGAAACCTTGGCTCCGCCCACCACGGCCGCGACCGGGCGCTCAGGCTTACCGAGCGCCTTCTCCAGCGCTTCCAGTTCGGCTTGCATGGAGCGGCCCGCATAAGCGGGCAGGACATGAGCAAGACCCTCGGTAGTGGCATGCGCCCGGTGTGCTGCCGAAAAGGCGTCATTGACGTAGATATCGGCGTTGGCCGCGATGGCCTTGGCCAGTTCAGGATCATTCGCCTCTTCGCCCGGCCAGAAGCGGGTGTTTTCCAGCACCGCAATGTCACCGGGGCGAAGAATACCGACAGATTGCGCGACCACCGGCCCGGCGATCTCGGGCACAAACATGACTTCACGCCCAAAAACACGGGTCACAGCATTGACCACCATCGACAGCGACTGGGTCGACGAACGCTCACCCTTGGGCCGCCCGAAATGAGCCAGCAACAACACTTTTGCGCCCTTGTCCGCCAGTTCGAGCACCGTCGGCATGGCGGCGCGGATGCGCGTGTCATCGGTCACCGCGCCGTCCTGCATCGGCAGGTTGAGGTCGACGCGAACAAGCGCGACCTTGCCCCCAAGATCGGGAAACTTGTCGGTCAGATCATCGAGAGTTCGGAACTGGGTCATCGTGATCTCCCTCCTCCCCCTTGATGGGGGAGGGATATGGAGGCTTACGAGCTTGCTCGTTAGCCGGAGTTGGGCGGGGGTGCGCTCTCCGCCAAACACAGCGCTTAAGGAGCGCTCACCCTCATCCAGCTGCGACTAGCAACAAGTTGCCAAGTCTGCGCATCCTTCCCCCATCAAGGGGGAAGGTATTCTAATCCTAGATCAGCTTGCCCATCGCGCCCGCCGTATCGACCATGCGGTTCGAGAAGCCCCATTCGTTGTCGTACCAGCTGAGAACGCGGACCAGCTTGCCTTCGAGCACGGCAGTCTCAAGGCTGTCGATGGTCGAGCTGTGCGAATCATGGTTGAAATCGATCGAGACCAGCGGCTCGTCGGTGTAACCCAGCACGCCCTTGAGCGCGCCTTCTGAAGCCGCTTTCAGCAGGCCGTTGACTTCTTCAACCGTGGTTTCGCGGCTCGGCGTGAATGTCAGGTCGACCACCGAGACATTGGCTGTCGGCACGCGAATCGCTGAACCGTCGAGCTTGCCCTTGAGTTCAGGCAGCACTTCACCAACCGCGCGGGCAGCGCCCGTTGTGGTCGGGATCATCGACATTCCAGCGGCGCGGGCGCGGCGCGGATCTTCGTGGATCTGGTCGAGGATCTTCTGATCGTTGGTATAGGCGTGGTTCGTAGTCATCAGCCCGCGCTCGATGCCGATCGCATCGTTGAGCACCTTGGCGAACGGTGCAAGGCAGTTGGTGGTGCAGCTGGCATTGGAGACGATGATGTGATCGGCGGACAGCTTTTCATGGTTTACGCCATAAACCACCATCAGATCGATGTCTTTGGCCGGAGCCGAGATCAGCACCCGCTTGGCACCGGCATCGATATGCTTCTGGCCGCCCGCGCGGCTGGCGAAAAAGCCGGTGCATTCGAGCGCGATGTCGATGCCCTGGGCCTTGTGCGGCAGGTTAGCAGGATCACGTTCAGCAGTGACATGAATGCGCTTGCCGTTGACGATCAGATCGTTGCCATCAACCTCGACCGTGCCGCTGAACGGTCCGTGGACCGAATCGCGCTTGAACAGCTGGGCATTGGACTTGGCATCGGCGAGGTCGTTGATCGATACCAGTTCGAGCCCGCAATCAGGACGCTCGATAATCGCGCGCGCCACATTGCGCCCGATGCGCCCGAAACCGTTGATCGCAACTTTCGTCGCCATGGAATGAACTCCTTCTAGATGCCTAATTTAGCTTTGATTTGTGGAATGATGGCTTCAGCCGTAAAGCCGAAATGCTTGAACAATGCGCTGTCGGGCGCGGACGCACCAAAGGTGTCGATGCCGATGGTCAGCCCGTCGCGGCCGGTATATTTGTGCCAGCCCATAGTGGTGCCCGCCTCAATCGAAACCGTCAGCACATCGTCGGGAATCAGGCTTTCACGGTAGTCGGCGTCTTGCGCCTCGAACAGTTCCCAGCACGGCATCGAAATTACGTCTGCGCCAATGTCCAGTTCCTCCAGCGCCTCAGCTATCTCGACCGCAAGCTGGACTTCGGAACCGGTGGCCAGCAGCACAACCTTGAGCTCGGCTTCCGAAGAAATCAGGCGATAAGCGCCGCGCAGGCACAGGTTTTCGTCGTCATCATCGCGCAGCGCGGGCAGGTTCTGGCGGGTCAGCGCCAAAACCGATGGGCCGTCCTTGCGGCGCATCGCCAGCTCCCAACACTCTGCGGTTTCCATCGCATCAGCCGGGCGGAATACCCACAGATCGGGAATGGCGCGCAGCGAGGCGACATGCTCGATTGGCTGGTGCGTCGGGCCATCTTCGCCAAGGCCGATACTGTCATGTGTCAGCACATAGACGACGCGGGCCTGTTGCAGGGCCGAAAGGCGGATGGCATTGCGGCAATAATCGGAGAAAACCAGGAAGGTGCCGCCATAAGGGATCACCCCGCCATGCAGCGCCATGCCGTTCATCGCAGCGGCCATGCCGAATTCGCGGATGCCGTAATAGACATAGCGCCCCGCATAGTCGGCCGCGCTGTAAGGCCCGGTAGAAGCCGTCTTGGTGTTGTTCGAGCCGGTGAGATCGGCTGAGCCGCCCAGCATCGCGGGCACGGCTGCAGTCAGCACGCCCAGCGCGTTTTCGCTCGACTTGCGCGTCGCCACCTTGGGCATGTCCTCGACCAGCTTGGATCGATAGGCTTCCCAGCCTGTCAGGGCTGGAAGATCGCCAGCCATACGGCCAGAGAATTCCTTCCCGCGCGAGTCACTTGCGAGGCGCTTTTCCCAGTCTGCACGAGCGGCTGCGCCCTTGGCGCCCAGCGAGCGCCAATCGGCCATGATGTCGGCCGGTATCTCGAATGCCGGGGCCTTCCAGCCCAGTGCCTCGCGGGTGGCGAGTATCTCGTCGGCCCCAAGCGCCGCACCATGAACATGGTGCGTGCCCTGTTTATTGGGCGCGCCCTTGCCGATCACCGTGCGGCAAGCGACCAGCGACGGGCGGCCATCGGCCCGCGCTGCGGCGATGGCCCGGGTAATATCGGCAGGATCGTGACCATCGCAGGCCTCGACATGCCAGCCGGTCGCAGCATAGCGCGCTGGGATATCTTCGCTGGTCGATAGCCCGGTCTCGCCGTCGATGGTGATGCGGTTGTCGTCCCACAGCACGATCAGGCGGCCCAGCTTCAGATGTCCAGCCAGCCCGATGGCTTCATGATTGATGCCTTCCATCAGACAGCCGTCGCCCGCGACAACATAGGTGTTATGATCGACCAGAGTGTCACCGTAAATCGCGTTCAGGTGCCGCTCGGCCATGGCCATACCGACTGCCATCGCGAGCCCCTGCCCCAGCGGCCCGGTGGTGCATTCCGCACCTTCGAGGTGGATGTTTTCAGGATGCCCGGCGCAGGGGCTGCCAAGCTGGCGGAAATTGCGGATGTCCTCGATGGTCGGAGCAGCGTAACCGGTGAGGTGCAGCACCGAATAGAGCAGCATCGAACCGTGTCCGGCGGAAAGCACAAACCGGTCACGATCCGGCCATTTCGGCGCGGCGGGGTCAAATTTCAGGAATTGTGAATAAAGCACCGCCGCAACATCGGCCATGCCCATCGGCATGCCGGGGTGACCAGAATTAGCCGCCTGCACTGCGTCCATCGACAGGGCACGGATGGCATTGGCCATGGGCCCCAGACGGGCAGGATCGAGTGACATCGGACAGGCTCCGGAAATTCAGCGATTCGGGGAAAAATATATGCCGCTCCCTTTAGGGAGAGGCCGCGCGCCGTCAAGTTTGGCCCACAACCCGGACTGGAGACCACCCGCAAATGACTGCGAAACGGTGGAAGATAAATGGACCAAGGCTATGCATCGCCGCGTTTTACCGATATTTGCCGATTTATGGAGGGGGCCTCTTCTGACTTCGCCTTGAGGCGCATTGATGCGGCACTCGCCCGAATCGAAGCCGTGGCTGCACGCCGCCAATCATCCGCACCATCCGATGCTGACACCAAGCATGAGCGGCTGCGTGCCGCCGTCACCGAAACTCTGCGCGATCTTGACGCGCTGATCGGTGGGCAATGAGCAACGTAACCCTGACAATCGGCGGACGCAGCTACACCGTCGCCTGCGCCGAGGGCGAGGAAAGGCACGTGCTTGGCCTTGGCACGATGATCGACAGCAAGGTTGCCTCGATGGGCGAATCGAGCGGACAGGCTGAGACCCGGACGCTGCTGTTTGCGGCTCTTTTGCTCGCCGATGAATTGCATGAGGCAGGTGGGTCACAAAGCGCGACTCCGGCACCGGCCCCTTCGTCAGCCATCACCGCCAGCCTCGATGCAATTGCGACGAAACTGGAAAATCTCGCCGACCGGCTTGAGAGCTGAGTCCAGAGCGCCTACATAGCACTGCGACGGGTTCTGCCCGGCACGCGCCGATAACATCCCTGAGGCTATAAGGAAACTTATGGGGGCTGTCCCTGGTCAAACCACTCTGTTTCCATTGGGGTTTGGCACACATGGTTCCCACCTGACGTGAACGCGTCAGAGGATTTCCCGGCAACGACCCACGGTGGGCCCGTCACCCTCCCCTAATGCTGAGGTGCAAGTGGACGACAAGCAGATGCTGCGCGCGCGGCTGCGCAAGGCACGCCGTGATCATGTCGCAGCACTGCCCTCTGCGACCCGTGCGCTGCTGTTCATGCGGCTGCCGGCTCCGATTGCCGCAATAGTGCCCGAAGGCACGCTGGTTGGGCTTTATCACGCCACTTCCGAAGAGGCGCCGACACGAGGCTATGCGCGGTGGCTTTTTGAGAACGGCAGACAAATTGCGCTGCCATGGTTTGGCGCGCGCGATGCAGCGATGCAGTTCCGGCTTTGGCTTGACCCGTTCGACGATGCCGGACTGGAGCCGGGGCCTTATGGCGCGCTGCAGCCCAAATCGGATGCAGAAGTGATCGAACCAGGTGTCGTCTTCGTTCCCCTGCTTGGATTTACTGCGCGAGGCGAGCGGCTGGGCCAAGGCGGCGGGCATTATGATCGCTGGCTTGCCGCGAACCCCGCAGCGCGTGCAATCGGCATGGCCTGGGATTGTCAGCTTCGGGACGACCTTCCCTGCGAGCCGCACGACCGCATGCTTGACGCAGTGGTAACGCCGACACGATTCTATGAAGGAGCAACATGATGCGCGAACAGCCAACATGGCGAATACCTGCCGGGGTGTTTGCGCTGGTGATTGCACTTACCGCCTATGTGCTCGCAATTGCGTTTTATTTTGGCCCACTGATCGCGGGCTGGCCAGCGCTGGCGCAGTTCCCCGCGTGGCTGGTGCTTGGTGTAGTCTGGCTGTTGCCTCTGCGGCGTTTCCTGATCTGGATGGAAACCGGCCGCTGGGGCTGAAACCGAGACGGCCTTGAGGGAATATGGCGCGAGTGACGGGACTTGAACCCGCGACCTCCGGCGTGACAGGCCGGCGCTCTAACCAACTGAGCTACACCCGCGCATTCCCGTGGGAGCAGCGCCACTAGGCCAGCGCATCGGGGCTGTCAACCGGGAGAACGGCGGTTGCCCCAGACGCCTTCGAACAAGCTAATTTGCGGCCAAGAAAGCCCGCCAATTCATCAGACTAAAGTGCCATTAACCGAAATTTTTGCTCTCTCTGCGAAAGAGAACTCAGCGGGCCTGCACAGGGGCCGAATTGGGGGCAAACCACGTGAATCACCGGATTGCGATAGCGACCACAATAATGGCCGCCAGCATATCGACAGCGGCGCAGGCACAGCCGCATGCCCCCGTTGCGCTTGACAGCGCCGTCTATGTCGAACGGGTGGGTAACGGCAATAATCGCAGTCTTGAGCCCGCAACCCGCCTCAATCGCGGCGACAGGGTGGTAACGATTGTTACGTGGAAGCGGCTGGGCGGCACGTCCAATTCTGGCGGTTTCAACATTGTGAACCCCTTGCCGAACAGCCTCGCTTATCAGGCGAGTGCGCGTGATGAGGAGGAAATATCCGCAGACGGCGGGCGTAGCTGGGGCCAGATCGGGGAACTCCGAGTTGGCGGACGGCTGGCAACACCGGAAGATGTCACCCATATCCGCTGGCGGGTTGCCCCGCGCAGTGCTGCGGCAGGTTCTGGACGAATCGCCTACAGCGGAATCGTCCGCTAAAGGATCAGGCTCATCGGCATTTCGATCTGGCGCTTGACCGCCTGCACAAAATTGGCGGCATCCCAGCCATCGACGACCCGGTGATCGCAGCTTATCGATACGTTCATCAACTTGCGCTTTTCAATCCGCTCACTGCCATCCGCGCCGGTTACAAATACCGGCCGTTCGACAATTCGATTGGGGCCGATGATCGCGACCTCCGGTCGGTTGATCACAGGAGTGGTGGCAATGCCGCCCAGCGGCCCAAGCGAGGTCAGCGTCAGGGTGGAACCCGAAAGCTCCGCCGGTTTCGCCGAGCCATCGCGCGCCGCCGCCGCCAATCGGGCAATTTCATCTGCAAGTTGCCAGATCGACAACGCCTGCGCCTCGCGAACCACTGGGACGATCAGACCGGCATCGGTCTGCGTAGCGATGCCAAGGTGGACCGAGTCGTAGCGCGTCACTTCGCCAGCGGCGTCATCAAACCGGGCGTTGAGCATTGGATAGTGCGGCAAGGCCAAGCAAATCGCCCGGATCAACAGCGGCAGCACGGTGAGCTTGGGCCGATCAATGGACCGCCCACTGTTCAGCTCGCCGCGCAACATATCCAGCGCGGTGACATCGCATTCCTCGACGTAGGAGAAATGGGGAATATGGCGCTTTGAGGCGGACATCGCTTCGGCAATGCGGCGACGCAGGCCGATGATCTTGATGGTTTCGCCTGCGCCTGCGAGCATTTCCAGTGGCTTGGCAGAGGTTGCGGACATGGCAGCACGCGATGCAAGGAAGGCATCGAGATCGGCATGGGCAATGCGGCCATCTGAACCAGCGGGAACGTTGCTAATATCTATGCCAAGCCTGCTCGCACGCGCACGGACGGCGGGGGATGCGAGGACTTTGGCACCTGGCTCCCGCAATACGGCTGGGCCTTCGACAAGCTCAGGCTGAGCGGACGAGATGGACTTGGGAATAGGAGCAGGAGGTTGGGACCGCTCAACAACCGCTCGCCCTGAGCCTGTCGAAGGGCCTCCGCCCCCAACCTCGCCCTCAACCTCCAGCACTACCAGCGCAGACCCAATCGCGAGTCTGTCGCCGGCCTCCCCGCCCAGTTCGATCACTGTGCCCGAAACCGGACTTTCCAGCTCGACTGTCGCCTTGTCGGTCATAACGTCCGCAAGCCGCGCGTCTTCGGCCACCACATCGCCCACCTTCACGTGCCAGGCGACAAGCTCTGCCTCGGCAATGCCTTCGCCGATATCAGGCAATCGAAAGGTGTAGCGGCCCATCCTAGGTCAAC
>JANPPM010000250.1:0-3946 GCA_031428495.1 Novosphingobium sp. | reverse complement strand
GATCACCCAGTCATAGGTTGAATGCAGCACCCATTCGCCGTCCTGGCAGTCTGGCAGGCGGGCCACATCCCATTTAGGGGCGGCAGCTTTGGGGTGATACCATACAAAGATAAGACCGTCGGCCTCGGTCACCGGCATGGTCGGCTGACACGGGCGCTTGAGCCGCGGTGGGATGACCTTGGTATAAGGGATGTCGGTCACTATGCCCTCGCCATTGAAGCGCCAGTGATGGAATGCACATTGCAGGTCATTGCCCTGTACCGTGCTCTCCACGCCCAGATGCGCGCCCAGATGCGGGCAATGCGGATCGATGGCGCGCACATCGCCGTCCTCACCGCGCCAGACGACGAACTCCTTGGCGAAATAGCGCAGCGTCTTGATCTCGCCGATGGCAATGTCGCCGGACTGGGCGACTACAAACCAGCCGAACGGGATCGGCATTCCCGCATATCCGCGGTCCGACGTGAAGGGGGATGTGTCGGTCATGGCAAGCTCCATGGCTACCGGGTCAGCGCCCGGATGGAATGTCTCGGAAGGGCACGTTCTTGTCCACCCGGACATCGCCGGGCAGGCCAAGCACGCGCTCGGCGATGATGTTTTTCATGATTTCGTCCGTTCCGCCACCCAGCCGCAGGCCGGGAGACCACAGGAAGCGGTGCTGGAACGCGCCGTGGCGGTGCGCAACCTCGGGATCGTCGATCATGCCAAAGCGATCTTGCAGGTCGAGCGCCATATTGGTCATCGCCTGCGTGCCATTGGCCCACAGCAGCTTGCCCGCTGAACTTTCAGGCCCCGGCGCTTCGCCGCGCGACAGCGAGGTGAGCGTGCGAAAACTGAGCAGGCGGATCGCCTCCACCTCAGTGTAATAGTCCGCCAGCCAATCGCAGAAGGCCGGATCATCGAGCACGGAACCTGCATCGCCCGGCGTCTCGCGCGCAAGCTTCAAAATATCGCGCCAGTTGATCCCGGTGATTGAGCCAACCGCAGCGCGCTCGTTCATCAACGTCGAGATAATCACCGCCCAGCCGCCATTGATTTCGCCAACCCGCTGGCTGTCAGGAATGACCAGATCCGTGAAGAACACTTCGTTGAACTCATCATCGCCTGACATCATCTTGATCGGGCGAACCTCGACGCCGGGCGCTTTCATGTCGATCCAGAAGACGGTCAGACCCTTGTGCTTGGGTAGCGAGGGATCGGTTCGGGTGACCAGCATACCATAGTCGGCCATCTGTGCGCCGCTGTTCCACACCTTCTGGCCGTTGATCCGCCAGTACTCGCCTTCTCTGATTGCCTGGGTGCGGACCCCGGCAGAATCTGAGCCGCTAGAAGGTTCGGAAAACAACTGACACCAGATTGCATCGCCGCGCACTGCGGGCGGCACCAGTGCCATCGAGAGCTCGTCCTTGTTATGCTCCATCAGCGCGGGCAGCAGCATCTTCAACCCGGTGGCGAAATAATGATGCTGCACCCCGGCGCGCTGCTCTTCCTGACTGAAGATCGCCTCTTCGATGGCCGTCCCGCCAGCACCGCCGCGTTCTTTAGGCCACGAAATGCAGGCATAGCCCGCGTCTGATTTCTTGGCTTGCCACTGACGTGCCATTTCCTTATGCGCAGGGTGCCACAGCCGCCGTTCCTCAACCGGGAGGGCGCCAAAATCGGGCGCATTTGCGGTGATCCAACTGCGTACTGTGGCGCGGTAGGTGGCCTCCTGCGGATTATCCTCGAAGTTCACGCCCGCTCTCCTTCGGTATCTTCGCGCAGCACCTGCGCTTCGAGCGCGCTGGTCAGTCGGCGCTTCCAGACGCTCGGTCCGCCAAGCACCAGCGAAAGGTGCCGTGCGCGGCGGTAGAACAGATGACAGTCGGCCTCCCAGGTGAAGCCGATGCCGCCGTGGGTCTGGATGTTTTCTTTGGTCGCCAGCCAATAGGCATTGGTCGCCGCGACACGCGCGGCTGCGGCGGCGAGCGGCAGTTCGGCGGCGTCGCTCGACAGGGCCCAGGCACCGTAATAGGCGTTGGCACGCGCCACCTCATTGGCGATGAATACGTCGGCGAGCTTGTGCTTGATTGCCTGATAGCTGCCGATGGGCCGCCCGAAGGCATAGCGCTCCAGCGCATAATCGCGCGCCATTTCAAGGCAGCGGTCGGCTCCGCCAAGCTGCTCGAATGCGATGAGCACTGCGGCACGTTGTTCGATGCGTTCGAGGAGTGCCAGCCCCTCGCCGGGTGCGCCCAAAGCCTCGACAGTGACAGTGTCAAAAGTGATGCGCATTCCGCCACGTGACGGATCGATTGTCGATAGTGCTTCACGCGTCACGCCTGCACCGGTCAGATCAACGAGGTAGAGACCCGGCCCGGTTTCGCTTTGGGCCAGAACTACAGCCTGATTGGCAGCGCCGCCATCGGTGACCGGGAGCTTTACGCCGCTCAGCTTGTCGCCAACAACCCGCGCCTTGATACGATCCGCAGTAAGGGTGCCAGGCCCCTCGCTCAGCGCCAGAGTGCCCACCAGCGAACCTTCAGCGACGCGCGGTAACAGTGCCAGCTTCTGCGCTTCGGTGCCTGCGACCAGCAGCGCCTCGGCAAACCCATAGATGCTTGATGCAAAGGGCACCGGGCACAGCGAGCGGCCTAGCTCTTCGGCGAGCGCGCACAGTTCGACATAGCCCAGCCCCAGCCCGCCATAGGCCTCGGGGATCGCCGCGCCGCACCAGCCCTGTTCGGCGATCCGGTTCCATAGAGCGGCCATCACTTCGTGATCAGCGCCATCGAGCGCGGCACGCGCCACAGTAAGCGGCGAAACCGCAGCGAGAAAGCGCCGCGCCTCGTCTTTCAGCGCCTTCTGGTCGTCGGTATAGTCGAAATTCAAGCAGATTCTCCCGGCGGGCTGCGGTCACCTTTACAATGAACATCCCGTGTTGCAATACCGTTGATAAGTCCGCCTTGCCTGAGAGGAATTCCCATGCCCCGCCCCCGCGATATTGCCGCAATCGATACGTTGATCGGCTTTCGCGACACGCATCAGATGGGTGTCGCCAGCACCAAGGGTGACTGGAAACGTCATCCGGCGGAATATATGTTCAAAGATATTCCCGACGAGATTGGTATGGATGATGATCGGCTGTCCGTGATCGAAGAAACGGTTACGCAGATGGACGCGCATAATATCCGCATCGGCGTGATCCACATGTCGGATGACCGCGCTGAAGAAGCCATGCGCCGCTATCCGGACCGCTTCGTCGCCATTCGTCCGGTCAATCCTAACGCTGGCATGGACGCGGTGCGCATGATTGCCCGCGAACACGCCGAGGGCAAAATCAAGGGCGTATCCTTCTTCCCATCCGGCCAGCAGCCGCCGGTGCCGATCAACAGCAAACTGGCCTATCCGATCTATGCCAAATGCATCGAGCTGGACCTGCCGATCTTCATCAATGTCGGCGTGCCCGGCCCGCGCATCCCGATGCAGCCGCAATGGGTCGGCCATCTCGATGAGGTCGCCTATGATCTGCCCGAGCTGAAGGTGGTGATGCGCCACGGGGCTGAGCCCGATGTCGATCTGGCAATCAAACTGCTGCTCAAATGGCCCAACCTCTATTATTCCACCAGCGCCTTTGCGCCCAAATACTGGCCCGAGGAGATCGTCAAGTTCGCCAATTCGCGTGGTTCAGACAAGGTGATTTACGGCGGTTATTTTCCGATGGGTCTGGAACTGACCCGTATTTTTGCCGAGATGGATGCAGTGCCGTTCAAGGACGAGGTCTGGCCCAAGTTCCTGCATGACAATGCGGCAAAGGTTCTGGGGATCTAGGTCACATACCCATAAAGGGGATTCCCAATTTGGCTGAGGTATGATTCAGTTGCCCGAACAGGGAGACGGGTCATGGCGCGGTTTGATTTGTCGGATTTCGAGTGGTCGGTGATCGAGCCGTTGCTGCCGACCAAGG
>JANPPM010000249.1:0-6954 GCA_031428495.1 Novosphingobium sp. | reverse complement strand
TTAATCTGACTCAAATCCGTTCGTCCTGAGGAGGCCGTGAAGCCCCTTCGGCTGGCCGGTAGGCCGGCCGCTCAGGATAAACTGCCGCATAGCGGCAGGCTGAAAGGCCGTCTCGAAGGATCTCGCGCGGTGCCTGGTGGTTCGAGACGGGCCTTCCGCCGGATCAAGTCCGGGGTCAGTCCCGCCTCACCACAAACGGTTATTCAGATTAAACGCACGATGCTCTAGCCTGGAATGTTGGGCTTGCGGTTGTTCACCAAGGGCCGTTGATAGGACGGATCGCTAGAGTTATGGGCAGGCAAGCCATTGAGCGCCAGGTCTGGAATTTCGCCCAGCGGGTTGCCCATGGCCGGGACGGCGCTGGCCCATTCAACAAAGTTGTTGCGCATCACCATGCCCCAGACGCCGTCGCGCTTTTCGAACCGGTCAACATAGCGGCCGCCCGCCATCAGGTTGTTTTCACCGCCCAGCAAACAGCCGACGAACAGGTAATAGGTCTCGGCGTGGGCGGTATCGCCGGTGACGTCGCAGCTCTGCTGGAGCAGTTTGTGGAAGGTCGCCGAATAGGTCTTCGCCTGAAAATCTTCTGCCCACGCCCACAGGTCCACCGGACCGCCGACAAACGGACCAGCGGCGATCACGGCGTCGGCATGAAAGCCGCTGAGGAACAACGCGCGATCACCACGATCCGAGGCACGGCTCTGGCGCACCAGACATTCGTAGATGTCCTGCTTGTCGAGCATTTCGTCGAGCCGAGCGAGGCGTTCTGGAGAAATGCTCATCTTGCTTGTCCTTTGTGCAAAAATCAGACCGGCTGCCAGATCGGCCCGCCACGGCTGTCCCGAGCCGAGGGAATGATGCGTCCGTCAATATCGGTGATGCCATAGTCAGCCGCCACTTCGGTGGTGATGAAGGTGCCGCCTGATCGTTTCATGATCTGAGGATCGGCGGCCAGAGCGGCGATGACGCGGCCCGGATGCTCGACCGAGCTGCCAGTCATGCTGGTGATCGACGAGGTCATCTTTTCTTTCGATTGCGCCAGATTGTAATGCGCCTTCTCGGTCAGCGTCAGACCCTGCCACAGCGATATCGAGGCAACATTGTGCGGCTTGAGCTCGATCGCCATGTCACGCGCCATGCGGTCAACCGCAGTCTTGGCGGTGCCGAAGACCACGCCGAAGGTGTAGGTTACGCCGACGAAGCCCGAGATTGCCACGATCAGCCCAGATTTTTGCGGCACCATCAGCGGCGCGGCATGCCAGGCGGCGATGAAGCTGGAGCGGACGCCGACCTGCCACATTTCGAGGTTCGAAAGGGGCTTTTCCCAGAATGGCTTGGGCTCGATCAGATCGTCGGACAGGGTGAAGGCATTGTTGACCAGAATGTCGAGTTTGCCCTGTTCACGGCGCACCTGATCGAATAGTGCCGCAACCTGTTCATCGTTGCCATGATCACAGGCGACGGCAATGCCTTTCCCGCCACGCGCCGTGCATTCGGCTGCAGTCTCGCCAACGGTGCCGGGCAAGTAGTAATCGCCGGGATTTACTGTGCGCCCGGTGACATAAACAGTCGCGCCCTGCTCGGCGAGCACCAAGGCAATGCCCTTGCCAATGCCCCGGCTCGCGCCTGTGACAACCGCAACTTTGCCTGCCAGTGCCGCCATAGTCATCCCTCTCGCATAGGCCGAATCTTGTTGCCTTTCGGCTAGGCCAGCGCGAACGAGAGGTCAAACGCGGATCGGGAGCAATAAGAACCATGAACGGCAAGCTGACATTCGGCTACCTCTATGATTTTCGCAATCCGCCGCAATGGCACCGGCCCGCTGAAGCGCTCTATGCGGAGACGCTGGATTTCGCCACATGGACCGAATCTGTGGGCTTTACCGGTGCCTGGGTGCCGGAACATCACCTCGCCGAGGATGGCTACATGCCATCGCCGTTGGTCACACTGGCGGCCATCGCGGCGCGCACCAAAACTATCCGGCTGGGCACGGCGGTGGCTCTTGCACCGCTATACCATCCGGTGCGCTTTGCCCAGGACTGTGCGGTGCTCGATATTCTATCGGGCGGTCGGCTCGATCTGGCACTGGCCATCGGATATCGTCGCCGCGAGACTGCGGCCTTTGGCGTTGAATTCGGCAAGCGAGGGCGGCAGTTCGATGAATTTCTGGAGATCGTCACCCGGCTGTGGGCGGGCGAGACGGTCGACTATGCGGGTCAGTTTTTCAGCTTCACCGGGGCAAAGTTGATGCCGCCTGCGCCGCGCGGACGGGTGCCGCTCTATATCGGCGGTTTCGTGGCCAAAGCGATGGAGCGGGTGGCGCAGTATGCCGACGGGTATTTTGGCAATGTTGAAGCCGTCCCCGCATATCTCGAAGCGCTGGCAGCAGCGGGCAAGGAATTGAGCGCAGCCAAGGTGCGCGTGCCCGAACTGTTCACGCTGGTTGCGCGCGATCCCGAGGCTGCGATGACCGAGCTCGCGCCGCATTTCCATCACGTCAACAACAGCTACGGCCTATGGGCTGCGGAGGATCAGGCGCTGGGGGTTGATACGATGCGCGCACTGGGCGCGATGAGCCTCGAGGATTTCAAGGCATCCGGCATTCTGCGGATTTATACGCCTGAGCAAGCGATTGAGCTGTTCAAGGGTATGGCGACGAAAATGCCTGTCGAACACATCATGATGGGCCTGCCGCCGGGCCTGCCGCCTGCGAAGTTCCAGCCCTATGCCGAGCTGTTTGCGAAAGAAGTTATTCCAGCCTTTGGATAACGTTTCCTTCTTCGGCATCCCACCTTTTTCGTCATCCCCGCGAAGGCGGGGACCCAACTCCTGACGGTCGAATAATACGAAAGCACAGGAGATGGGTTCCCGCCTTCGCGGGAATGACGAGGAATTTGAAGTGCGAATCCGGCTCAGACTGACAGCGGCGAAAGCTGTCAGGCGTCGATCTTGCGATTGACTTCGCCGATCTTCTTGCCGTCCTCGAAGTAGCCCAGGCCATAATCACCGCGGATGGTCGAGCGGATGGTCCGGCGCTCGTACTTGGCGTCGCAGCCTTCGACGGCATGAAGCATGCGCGAGTTATCCCAGATCACCATGTCGGTGGGCTTCCACTTGTGCCAATAGGCACTGGTGCCCTGGCCCAGCCGGTTGAGGGTGTGGCAGATCTCGTCATAAAGAGCGTCGCCTTCGGGCGTTTCATCGTGCTCGATACCGACTGCCATCCACGGCGCGAGGTGCAACACCTTCTCACCGGTTGCCCTCGTCCACACGGCCGGGTGCATCGCGCGCGGGAAAATCGCGACTTCCTTGAGCAGCTGCGGCGTGGACGAATTTTCACTGATCGCCTTGAAGTTCACGCCGTACTTCGCCTTGGAAAGCCGCGTGTCGAGCGTGTAGATGATGTTCTTGCCTTCGATCTTGTCGCGCAGTTCCACTGGGAACTGCCGATAGGTTTCGATGCCATCCATGAAACCGGTCCGGCCGTATTCGGGCGCATTGATCGGGCAGCGCAGGATGCCGGCGTAATTCAGCTCATCGTTGTAGCAATGATCGAAATGCCAGGGTGCGAAGCGGGCCAGCAGCTGGCCATCCACCTCGACGATGCCGTCACCCCGGTCAATCTCGCCGTCCTTGGGTTTGTAATGCATGTCGATGACGCCTTTGGCCTCGTCCTCGGCAGTGCGGTTGGTGGTTTTAGTCGGGTGGTCCTTCAGCGGGCCAAACACCTTCGAAAGCTCGACGTGCATCTTGTTGGTCTGTTCGATGTTCTCGAACACGATCATCCCGCGATCCACGAACAGCGCGCGTAGTTTTTCGCGGACGGCTTCGTCAAAGACATTTTCGATGGTTACGCCTTCGACACGCGCACCAAACGAAAGGTCGTCCTGAAGGGGGCGGATGGTGAGGTCTGTCATGGGTCCTGCTCCTGGGCTGCTGCCACATCCGGCTTGGCCAATGGCTCCGGTGCGGCGAACTATGCCCTGATCTAAGTGCCGATCCTTGATTCGTGTCAATGGCGGATTTCCGCAGCCAGACTGCTTTGAGGTCAGATCACTTGCATTCGGTGCCACTCTCGGCTGCAATGGAAACGATGCCTGCCATTCCCCGCAAAGCCACTTCGCCGCAATCGGTTACCCGGGTGATCCGCCTGCTCGAAGCCCTATGCGCCAGCGCCGCGCCCCTCTCGCTCGCAGAACTGGCGCGGGCGCTCGACACGCCCAAAAGCAGCCTTGCGGCCCTGCTGCGTGGTCTGGCTGATGAGGGCTTTGTCGTTGCCAATGAGGGCGTATGGCGGCTGGGGCCGGGTGCTTTCGGGCTGGGAAGTGCATTGATCGAGGCGCGGCGGCGGGGACCAACCCCCGATCTGGTGCGTGAGGCGCTGCGGCGGCTGACTGCGCTGAGCGGCGAAACCGCGTTGTTCGCGGTGCGCGACGGCGAGGGCGAGACGATTACCTATGTCGATGCGGTTGAAAGCACGAGTTCGGTGCGATTTGCGGTGCCTCTTGGCGAACGCCGCCCGCTCTATGCCACTGCGGCAGGACGCGCGCTGCTGGCTGCTGGGGATGATCCATCGCTGCAGCGGTATCTCGAAAAGCTCCGTCCGGAGGCGCTGACCGGGGACACCGAAACCGCCAAGCCACGCCTGCTTGAAGCCGTCATGCAGGCGCGCCGGGCAGGCGTTGCACAGACCGTGGATCAGGCGGCGGACGGGGTGACTGGCACTGCCGCGGTGATCCGCGATGCCGCGGGCGAAGTGCTCGGCGCGCTGGTCGCGGCTGCGCCCAGTTCACGCTCGCATGACCGCCGTGTTCAGCTCGCCGAAATGGTGCTGGCCGAGGCAAAGGCCCTGTCACGCAACCTTGGCTATCGCGGCCCGCGCGGATAGTGTTGGACGCACGATGACAGAGGCACGATACCTTGCAGGCCGGATGCTGCTGGCGATGCCCGGCATGGGTGATCCGCAGTTCGATCACGCAGCGATCGCGCTGTGCGTACATGATCAGAACGGCGCGTTCGGGCTTGATCTTGGGACTTTTCGTGAAGGCGTGCGCTTGCATGAGCTCCTTGAGGATCTCGATATCGACCCGGGCGAGGCCCCTGATTGCCCGGTGCTGCATGGCGGGCCGTGCGAGCCGGGGCGCGGCTTCGTGCTGCATTCGCCTGATTGGGGCTGTGCGGAATCACTGACTGTTCCCTCGCTCGGCATACTTTCCGCATCGCTCGATGTCCTGCGTGCAATCGCCGAGGGGCGGGGCCCCAGCCGCTGGCTGATCGCGCTGGGCTATGCCGGATGGGGACCGGGACAACTCGACGCGGAAATGCGACACCATGGCTGGTATGCCGCCGAGGGGCGTAGCGCGATTCTTTTCGAAACACCGGCCGAACGACGATGGACGGCGGCGTGGCGCGCGGAAGGTATCGATCCGGCGCTGCTGGCCAGCCAAACAGGGAGAGCGTGATGAGCGAATTGACCGTAAGGGTACCGCCTTTGGCAGTTAAAGATTTTAGTGGCGAGCAGACAGCGCTGGTAGGCGACTGGACCCACCTCAACTTCTCGCGGGTGCTGGTCCGGCACCCCGCGCTCTATAAAGTGTTCGTGCCCTACATCGCGCAGGTTATCGCTGGGTCCACCCTGCCGCCGCGCGACCGCGAAGTGCTGGTGGTGCGCACACTGGCGCTGGGCAAGGATGTCTATGAGGCGCAGCATCACGTTCAGATTGCTCACAAAGCTGGCATGAGCGATACTGATATTACGGCGGTGCGGGCGGGGGACGCCAGCCTGTCTGACTGGGACAAGCTGCTGGTGAAAGCCGCTGATGAGCTGGTGGCGGATCAGCAATTGAGCGACACTGTCTGGGCGGCACTTGGTGAGCGCTACAGTCAGGAACAGCAAATGGAGGTCGTTTTCCTCGTTGGCTGCTATAACGTCATGGCGATGTTGACCAACTGCTTCGGGATCGAGGTTGAAAACGACCCTGAAACCGAGGAACGGCTCAAGGCCTTGAGGCAATATACCTGAGAGGACGGACATGGGACTGATCCATGAAGCGCTGCAGCCCTTGATCGGCAGCGAAGTGAAGGCAGACGCCGCCACCCTGCTTGGCGGTCAATATGGCACCGAACTGCGCGAACTGCTGGTTGAGCGCGGCGTTCTCCTTTTTCGCGATGTTCATTTCGACGCGGCGGAACTCAATACCTTTGCCAAGACGCTCGGCCCGATCGACGATCAGGATGAGCAAGCCGGCAATTTCAAGGTGACGATGGATGAAAAGGTCAATCCGCTGGCACTGATCCTCTATGGCACCCGCGCCTGGCACATGGACCGGCTGGACACGGTGTTGCCGCCGTTCGGCACGCTGCTCGCCGCTGTGCGCCTCTCGCCCGAGGGCGGCGAGACGGATTTCTCCAACACCTATGCTGCCTATGATGCGCTTTCAGACGAGGACAAGGCGCTGATCGAGAACCTCGAAGTCGAGCACACGACCATGGGCGTTTTCCGCAAGGTGGAATTTCCCGGCGGGATCAATCCCCTCGCTGCTTTGGAAGGCCGCTCCACCGGCAAGGCCCGCGTCCAACCGCTGGTCTGGCGGCATGAAACGGGCCGCAAATCGCTGGTCCTTGGGTGGACTGCGACAACTGTGCTGGGAATGGATAAAGAGGAAGGCGACGCGCTGGTTGCCCGGCTGATCGCCCATGCAGAACAGCCGCAATTCACCTATCGCCACACCTGGTCGATGGGCGACGTGGTAATGTGGGACAACACCGGCACCATGCACCGGGTGACGCCGTTCGATGTCGACAGCGGTCGGTATCTCCACCGGGTCACGCTGAAAGGCCACGAACCGGTCGCGGCAGCTGCCTAATCCACATTGACCTCCGTTCGTGGGGGGGGATGTAGCGCCACAAGGTGGGTGGTTTTAGGAATGGGCAGGAACAAACGGAGGGTGGGGT
>JANPPM010000248.1:0-2402 GCA_031428495.1 Novosphingobium sp. | reverse complement strand
AAAACCCGATGATAGCAGCCAACAACTGCCCGTCGCCGCCGTGCTGCCGAGCTTGCTCGCGGCACTGCGGGAGCGGACCAGCGCGGTATTGATCGCGCCACCCGGTGCAGGCAAGACCACGGCGGTTGCTCCCGCGCTTCTGCTTGAAAACTGGTGCAGCGGCAGTGTGATCCTGCTGTCGCCGCGACGTGTCGCCGCGCGGGCTGCGGCGGAGCGCATGGCGGAACTGCTGGGCGAACAGGCTGGGGAGACCATTGGCTATCTGACCCGCCTCGATAGCAAGCGCGGCCCGCGCACCCGCGTGCTGGTGATGACCGAGGCAATATTCGTCTCCACCATCGTCGCCGATCCGGAGCTTGCCGGGATCAGCGCGGTCCTGTTCGATGAAGCGCACGAACGACATCTCGACAGCGATCTAGGGCTTGCTTTGGCCATCGAGTGCCAACAGGTGCTGCGGAACGACCTGCGCATATTAGTGATGTCAGCTACGATCGACGGCGCGCGATTTGGCGCACTGCTCGGCTACGCGCCCGTGATCGAGAGTGAAGGGAAGGCGTATCCGCTCACGATCCGCTGGTTGGGCGCCCGGCCTGAATTGCGGCTGGATGAAGCAATGGCCAGCGCAATCGCGACTGCATGGCGCGACGAACAGGGGGATATCCTCGCTTTCCTGCCCGGCGTTGGTGAAATCGAGCGCACCCGTGAGCGGCTGGCCGAGCGGCTGCCGAACGCACTAGTCCTTCCGCTACATGGCCAGTGCGAGCCTGCCGCACAACGCGCTGCGATCAAGCGCGATGCGCAAGGCCGCCGCCGCATCGTGCTGGCCACCGCGATTGCCGAAACTTCGCTGACGCTCGATGGCGTTTCGGTGGTGGTCGATGCCGGGCTGTCGCGCCGCGCCGAGTTCGACAAGGCGGCGGGGGTAACCCGGCTGGTTACGCACCGCGCCAGTCAAGCCGCCGCTGCGCAGCGCGCTGGCCGTGCGGCGCGGCAGGGGCCGGGGGTCGCTTTCCGTTTGTGGGATGAGGCAGCTCATGCCGGGCGCGGGGCCTATGATCCCCCCGAAATGACCACTTCCGACCTTGCACCGCTGCTGCTCAATCTGGCGCAATGGGGCGCGGGCGACGTTGCGGCGATGGCTTGGCTGGATGTGCCGCCAGCACCATCGATTGCGGCGGCGCAGGCCAAACTGATCGCGCTGGGTGTGCTTGGTGATGACGGACGGATAACCCCGCATGGACGCGCTATGGCAACGCTGCCCATGGACCCCTCGCTGGCGCATATGCTGCTCTATGCTGCGCAGCATGGTGCGGCAGAGCAGGGAGCAAGGTTGGCGCTGCTGCTGCAGGAACGCGGGCTTGGCGGACGAGGCGAAGACCTGGCGCAGCGGTTCGAGCGCTGGCAAGGCGAGCGTTCGGTGCGGGCCGAGGGATCGCGCAAGTTGGCCGCGCGCTGGGCGAGCAGGGCGGGTGGGCTGGTCGCCAAACCCGCGAGTTTAGCCCCGCCACTCGGTATCCTCCTCGCCGAAGCCTTTCCTGATAATATCGCCAAGCCCCGGTCACCCTCAGGCGAGGATTGGCTGACCACTGGGGGCAGGGGCCTGAGGCTTGATCCGGCGTCGCCGCTTGCTCGGAGTGAATGGCTCGCAGTTGGCGAAGCGCAGGGCGAGGCGAAAGGCGCACGCATTACAGGAGCCATTGCGCTCACTGAGGCGGAGGTTCTACACTGGCTGGGCCACCGCATCGAGCGATGTGCTACACTGCGCTGGATAGCAGGTGAACGCAGGGTCGAGGCATTGCTGGAGCAGCGGCTGGGTGCAGTGACTATTTCGCGCGGTCCCGATCCTGCTCCCGATCCCGCTGCGATTTCAGTCTTCCTGATCGCGCAACTGCGCGAGTCCGGGTTGGCACTGTTGCCCCTTCCATCCGCCAGTCTGAACTTGCTCAAGCGCGCACGCTTCGCCGGAATAGATGCGCTTGCAGAAGCGACTTTACTAACCGAAGCGGAAGATTGGCTTGCGCAGCACCTGACACGGCGGCTTGACGCGCTGGATGCAGGCGCGCTGCACCAAGCCCTTCTCAGCCGGCTTTCTTTCGAGGATCGCCAACGAATTGAACGGCTCGCACCCCCGCATTTCACCAGTCCGGCGGGCACCCAGCACATGATCGACTACGGCGACGACGGTGGCCCTTCGGTTGAATTGCGCGTCCAGGCGCTATTCGGGCTGGATGCGCATCCGAATTTCGGAATGCCGCCGCAGTCATTGCTACTGAAACTGACTTCACCCGGCGGCAAGCCGATTCAGATGACCCGCGACCTGCCGGGTTTCTGGCGTGGTTCGTGGCGCGATGTGGTCAAGGAAATGAAGGGCCGCTATCCCCGTCACCGATGGCCGGATGAGC
>JANPPM010000247.1:0-3529 GCA_031428495.1 Novosphingobium sp. | reverse complement strand
CGCGGTCTTGAGCCGCAACTGGCGGTCAAGCAGCACCGGTGAATTGAGAAAGGTGTTGCGGTGCAATCCGCCCAGCCGGGCAAATTCGGCATTTTCCAACCCGGGAATGGTGCGGAACAGCCGCACCTGATCGGCGTGTTTCAGCTTGGTTTGAAAGCCGACCATATTCCACAGCGTGCCCAGCTTGTTGTCCTGGCGCAGCTGCACCACAGCATGGGGCCATCGCCCTTTAGGGAAATCCGGTGTAGCATCGTGCGGATTGTCGAGGCCGACCGGTTTCATCGGCCCGAACCGCAGCGTATCGAACCCGCGCTCCGCCATCACTTCGATCGGCATGCAGCCATTGAAGTAAGGCGTGTTCGCCTCCCACTGTTTGAACACCGTCTTTTCGCCCGCGATCAGACCGGCGTGAAAAGCGGCATATTGCTCCCGGTTCATCGCGCAGTTGATATAGTCCTTGGTCTCGCCCTTGTCCCAGCGCGAGGCCATCCAGCACTGCTCCATGTCGATCGAGTCGCGGTAAACGATCGGCGCGATGGCATCGAAGAACGCGAGGCTTTCTGCCCCGGTTGCCGCGCCGATGCTGCCTGCGAGAGCGGCGGCGGTCAGCGGACCAGTGGCGACGATCGTTAGGCCCGCATCGGGCAGTGTGTCGATCCGTTCGCGGACCACCTTGAGCGTGGGCAATTCGGCAAGCGCCGCTTCGACCTCGGCGGAGAAAACATCGCGGTCCACCGCCAGAGCGGAACCGGCCGGAACCTGCGCCTTGGCCGCCGCACGCATTACCAGCGAATCCAGCATGCGCATCTCTTGGTGCAACAAGCCGACTGCGTTGCTCTCGTGATCGTCAGAGCGGAAGGAGTTCGAGCAGACCAGTTCGGCCAGTGCCTCGGTCTGGTGCGCCTCGTTCGAGCCGCCGCCTCCGCGCATTTCTGACAGATGCACGCGAATGCCGCGCCGCGCCAGCTGCCATGCCGCCTCGCTGCCCGCAAGACCGCCGCCGATGATGTGGATATCCGGAGCCATTACCGGACGGGGCTATTCACCCTCGGCGGCGTTATCGCAACCCAACAGATCGCCGGGCTGGCAATCAAGCTCGCGGCAAATCGCCTCAAGCGTCGAAAAGCGGATTGCCTTGGCCTTGCCGGTTTTGAGAATCGAGAGGTTCGCCAGCGTAATATCGACGCGCTCGGCCAGTTCGGTGAGGGTCATCCGCCGGGCATGGAGCAGGTCGTCGAGCTTAACGACAACGGCCATCAGACCGTGCCTTCCAGCTCATCGCGCATTTGCGCTCCGGTGCGGAACACGCGGGCAAGGACGAATAGAATAAGCGCGAGGAAAACGCCGCCCAGCGAGAGCCCGACGTCGACAAAACGGACGTGGGAAAGATAGGCTGCCCACCCCGCAAGTGCACTTACAGGAATCGCAATCAATTGGATTCCAACCGCAAGCCAGCCCATTCGCTGAAGTCGTACGGCGTTGACCGGGATGAACGGATCGCCCTCGGCGACGGTGTCGACGATCCGTCGAAGCTCGCGCAGAAACAGGAAGCCGAGTGCAGCTGTAATCGCGATCAGCAGGCTGATGCCGCAAATCGCCCAGATGAAATCGGGGGGTAGCGCCACGCCGCCGCGCTCTGCAAGTTTTGCAAGGATCGGCTCGCGCCAGAGCAATGCAAGCGGAGCGGTGACAAGTGAGGTTGTGGCAAAGACTACAGCGAAGATCATACCGAATGACAACGCGGCACGCACGGTGGCCAGCAGCGGATCGCGCCGGTTAGCCGGCGGTTGAGGCGTGGATTGGCTCAAGTGATCCCCGGGGTGAGTGTTGCGACCCACAGGATTTGCGCGATGTTTGCCGCCAGCGCAATGCCGACGGCGCGGGAAAGGATGGTGCTCATGAGGCTATGCTCCGGTTGGGGCAGAAATCAGGCGACTGCGGGGGCAAGCGTTGCGAGCCACAATGCGTTTGCTGCGACATAGGCGACGAAAACACCGGCGATGCGTGAAAGGGTCTGTGTCATTGATCGTTCTCCAATATGGTTGATATCGACATTCAATAATCCGAGTCGCGCATATTGTCAATCGATAATATCGAAAAACGATATTCAGGTTGTTGTTTTGCGGTAAACGGCAATATCTAACTCTCTCCCAGTGGGGAGAGGATACGAAGGCTTGCAAGCTTGCTTGCTAGCCGCAGTTGGAGAGGGGGTTCCGGGCACGGAATGTCACAAACCCCTCTCCCAGCTACGCCAGCCCCATTCGGGGCAAGCTGCGCTACCTCTCCCCACCGGGGAGAGTGAAAGGACCATTGCGCAGCTAAAACGAACCCCCAGCCAGCGCATCGATGGCGCCTTGCAGGATCACCGCCGCCGCTGCCGAATCGATCCGGCCCGCGCGTTTGGCGCGGCTTATGTCCTGCGCAATCAGCTGCCGCTCGGCGCTGGCAGTGGACCAGCGTTCATCCCACAGTAGAATCGGCAGGCCAAGCGGGGCGAGGTTGCGCGCATAGGCGCGGCTCGATTGCGCGCGCGGGCCCTCAGAGCCGTCCATATTGAGAGGCAGGCCTATGACTATGCCTTTGACCGAGCGTTCGGTGATCAGCGCTGCTATCAGCGCCTTGTCCAGGGTGAACTTGCCACGCGCGATGGTTTTTCCGGGTGAGGCGAAGCGCCAGCCCGCGTCGCAGAACGCGGTGCCGATGGTTTGCGTCCCCAGATCAAGCCCGATCAGCGCGCCGCCAGCGGGCAGGGCAGCCTTAAAGGCGCTTGCTGTGTCGTAGATCGCTGCTGCTTCGCTCACGCCTCGATTGCGCTTTCAGGCATATCAGGCTGGTGCCGCGCTGCCTCGCGCTCGAGCCACACCTTGATCATTGCAACCATCGGGTCGGCAAGCGCCAAGCCCAGAACGCCGAACAGCACTCCCATGATCAACTGCGCGCCCAGCACCAGCGCCGGGGCCAGATCAACCGTCTTTTTGGCAACCAAGGGCACGATGATGTTGCCATCGATCAGATGGACGATGAGGTAAACAATGATGCAATAAATCCCCATGTCGGTGCCACCCGAAAAGCCGACAAGGATCATCAAGGCACCCGAGATTGGCGCGCCGATATTGGGCAGGAAGGCCAACAGGCCGGTCAGCAGGCCAAGCAGCGCGGCCATCGGCACGCCGTAAATCGCCAGCATCATCCAGGTGGCAAATCCCTCGACCACCATTCCCAGCAGCCTCCCGGCAAGCAGCCGCCGCAGCGACCGGCCCATCAAGGCCGCAGTACCCTCAAAATAGGCGCGCTTGTCGGCAGGGAGCATCCAGGCAAAGCCGCGCTGATAGAGCCGCGGTTCAACCGCGAGGTAGATACCCAACACGATAATCAGAAAGATCGTTGTGAACCCGCCGATCAGCCCGCTCACCGCGCGGGTCACTTCGGCAACGCCGCCCAGAGCCTTGTCCAGCAGGCCCTGAACGCTGGCCGTATCGACGACATAACCGCGCGACTCGAGCCAGCTGACCGCGCGCAGGGTTTGCGC
>JANPPM010000246.1:0-2379 GCA_031428495.1 Novosphingobium sp. | reverse complement strand
TCTGGCAGGACGAAGACAGGCGCGTCCCCATACGCACTTTCAGGGCCGCAGAAATCGTTATTGAACTTTTGCGCGATGTCGCGTGCCAATTCGAGGTGCTGCTTCTGATCGTCACCAACTGGTACGTGAGTGGCTTGATAGAGCAGCACATCGGCGGCCTGCAGCACCGGATAGGTATAGAGCGCGACCGAGGCGCCTTCGCGGTTCTTGCCTGATTTGTCCTTGAACTGGGTCATCCGGTTAAGCCAGCCGACGCGGGCTGTGCCGTTCAACAGCCACTGCATTTCGGAGTGGGCGGGAACCTGGGCCTGATTGAACAGGATAGAACGCGCAGGATCGATACCACAGGCGACCAGTGCGGCGGTCATTTCGCGGGTATTCGCCGCCAGATCAGCGGGTACATGCGGCTGGCTGATCGCGTGCAGGTCAGCGAGAAAGAACAGGCACTCGCCGCCATCGGCAGTCATTGCGTCCTGCATCCGCACCCAGTTGCGGATAGCGCCCAGATAGTTGCCAAGATGCAGGTTGCCGGTGGGCTGGATGCCGGAGACGACTCTCATGGACTATATAACCTCGATAACGTCGTCGTCCGCCACGGTCCGGCGCGGCGGCTTGCGGCGCAGTTGCGCGAGCAAGTCCTTGTCGAGCGCACCTGTCAGGAAGGCGACAGTGAAGAACACCGCCAGACCCAGTGATACCAGAGCTGTCAGCGACCAGATACGGTCAATCACTGAGCCAGCGTAACGGTCAGCCATCAAAGGTAAGGCCCACCACAGCGCGGCGGTCATCGCTGCCGTGGCGACCAGTTGGCGGGCGACTTTACCGGCGAGCGGCAGGGTGAAATGAAACCAGCCGCGCCGATGCAGGAAAACATACAGCAAAAGGCAGTTGAGGCTCGCGGATGCCGCTGTGGCAGCGGCGAGGCCAACAATGCCGAAGCGGTTGACCACCGCCACATTGATCGCAACGTTGAATATGAGGCAGATCAGAGCAATCCACACCGGCGTCCGCGTGTCTTCACGGGCGAAGAAGCCGGGGTTGAGAATCTTGACCACGACGTAGGCGGGAAGGCCTGCCACCAGTGCGATTACGATATTGGCCATGATTGCGCCGTCGGCAGGCTGGAACTTGCCGCCCACGAAGAACGCCGTGACAAATGCCGGTGCGCAGACAGCCAGGGCAGCGGCGGAGGGCAGGGTCAGCAAGGTGGCAATCTCGAAGGCATTGCTCTGCAAACGCTGCGCCTCGCGCGCCTCGCCGCTGTGGATGTGGCGCGAAAGCATCGGCAAGATCGCTGTCCCCAGCGCAATGCCGACGATGCCCAGTGGCATCTGATTAAGCCTGTCAGCAAGTTTAAGCAGGGTAAGCGAACCTTGCGGCAGCGACGTGGCAAAGAACGTGTCGATCAACTGGCTGATTTGATAGATTCCCGCGCCGAACGTGGCTGGGAGGATCAGCGCGCCCAGTTTCTTAACCTCGGGCGTGAGTTTGGGCAGGCGCAATTGCAGGCGAACACCCGCGCGCCGTGTTGACCAAAACAGGTAGAGAAACTGCGCAACGCCAGAGAGCGAGACAGCGACGGCCAGTACTTCGACTACGATCCGGTCATCGCCGCCGGAGCCCCGCATATGGTTGCCAATCAAGATGCCGGAGATGAGGAACAGGTTGAGCAGCACCGGTGCCAGCGCGCCCGGTCCAAAGCGCGAGCGGGCATTGAGCAGGCCTGATAGCATCGCCACCAGGCTGATGAAAAACAGGTCGGGAAAAGTCACCCGGCTGAGGAACACCGACAATTCGAATTTGCCGGGGACATTGTTATATTCGCGCGCGAGCATCCACACGATCCCCGGCATGAATATCATGGCGACCGCGCTGAACACCAGCAGTACCCACAGGAATACCGAGAGGACGTCGCCTGCAAATTTTTCGGCGGCCTCCTCGCTCCCTTCAGCGCCTTCCTTGCCGTGCAGCGCGCGCGAATACATCGGCACGAAGGCAACCGAAAAAGCACCCTCGGCAAAGAGTCGGCGGAAGGTATTGGGCAGCGTGAAGGCCAGTTGATAGGCGTCAGCCGCCAGTCCAGCGCCGAGCACGCGGGCCAACAGCATATCGCGCGCAAAGCCAAACACCCGGCTGATTGCAGTCAGCCCGCCAATCGTGCCGACATTTCTGATCAGGCTCATCGCGCTGCCAGCTTTCGAGAGGTCAGGCGTTGCCTGCCGGAACCATCTCGTCGCCTTCTTGCTGCGCCATCAGCTGCTGCATGTAGAGCCCGTTGAAATCGAGCGGCTCGAGCATCAGCGGCGGATAGCCCGCATCACGAACTGCGTCGGCGATGATCCGCCGAGCGAACGGAAACAAAATGCGCGGGGCTTCGGC
>JANPPM010000245.1:0-15891 GCA_031428495.1 Novosphingobium sp. | reverse complement strand
TGCGTCCCTTGAATCCTTGCGCAATCACATACCATTCTGACGAATCCTTGCGGCTGGCGGGCGGCTTGGCATGTTTAACGCTGGTAAAGTGGCGCTTGAGTAGTGAGAGCAGCGCGGCATCGGTGCCACCCGCAAGCACCTTGGCGACAAATCCGCCGCCCGGCGCCAGGGTGTTGATGGCAAAATCAACCGCGGCCTCGACCAGACCCATGGTGCGCAGATGGTCGGTCTGTTTGTGGCCGACGGTGTTCGCGGCCATATCGGACAGGATCAGATCGGGGGGTCCGTCCAGCGCGCCTTCCAGCGCCGCCGGAGCTTCGTCCGCCATGAAGTCCATCTCGAAAATGGTGACACCGGGGATTGCATCGGTGGGCAGCAGATCAATCCCGGCAACGGCCGCTGCAGGGCAGCGCTGGCGGACGATCTGGCTCCAGCCGCCCGGGGCAATTCCCAGATCGACGACGCGGCTCACACCCTTGAGCAGGCCGAAGCGGTCATCGAGTTCGGCCAGCTTGTAAGCGGCGCGGCTGCGATAACCTTCGGCGCGCGCCTTCCGAACATAGGGATCGGCCAGTTGGCGCGACAGCCAGCGGGTTGAGCTGGCGGTGCGTCCCTTGCCGGTCTTGAGGCGCTGGCCTGCAGTTTTGCCTTCTCCTCTCACAACATGTTCCTCATTGGCCGTCCCGACGCGCGCGCATCACTTCGGCGCGTAGCCGGTCGCCTGTACCATTTGCGGCGATCAAGCTACGCAAGATGCCTTCACGAATGCCGCGATCGGCCACACCCAGCCGCCCGGCCGGCCACAGATCAAGGATCGCCTCCAGGATCGCGCAGCCCGCCACCACCAGATCGGCGCGTTCTTTCCCGATGCAAGGTAATAGTTGCCGCTCGGCCATCGACATGGCCGACAATTGTCCGCTGATCGTGCGCATCGCATTGGCGGGCACAATCAGGCCGTCCACTGCGCGCCGATCATATTGCGGCAGGTCGAGATGCAGGCTGGCAAGCGTTGTCACGGTGCCGCTGGTGCCAAGCAGGCGCAGGGTGCCGTCCGGTTCAGCGAGTTTTCCGGCCTTGACGACGCGGTCGGCAAAGTCGGCAAAGCTCTCGGATACGCGCTCACGCATCCCGGCATAGCGTGCCATGCGGCCCGTGCGGTCTTCGGTTTCAGGACCGAATGTCTCGGTCAGAGACACCACTCCCCACGGCACCGACTGCCAGTCGAGAATGCGCGGGACGGTGTCCGTGCTTTCGATCAGCACCAGTTCGGTCGATCCGCCGCCGATGTCGAAGATCATCGCCGGGCCGTTGCCCTCTTCAAGCAGGATGTGACAGCCCAGCACCGCCAGCCGCGCTTCTTCACCCGCCGTGATGATATCCAGCGAAATCCCGGTTTCTGCCTTCACTCGATCGATGAACTCCGCACCATTGGCCGCCTGGCGGCAGGCTTCGGTGGCGACCGAGCGCGCGAGGTGGACATTGCGCCGCCGCAATTTGTCAGCGCAGATGCTCAGCGCGCCCAAGGCGCGGTCCATTGCCTCCTGGCTCAGCCGGCCGGTCTGCGCCAGACCCTCGCCCAGCCGAACGACCCGGCTGAAGGCATCAACGACGGCAAAGTTTTCACCGGATGGCCGGGCAATCAGCAGGCGGCAATTGTTGGTTCCCAGATCGATTGCGGCATAGGATTGCCGGGGAAACGAAGCGCCGCGCCAGTCCCGTGATAGGGCCGTGCCATTGGCTGCACCATTTGCCGGGGCGGTTATGGGGCAAGAATCGCCCGTCTCACGCGCCGGCGCGGCATCCGCGTCTTGTGCCGCATTTGCCTGCATTGCCGACGGATTCTGTTCCGCCATGTGATTGCACTCTTTATCATTATCGCTGCTTAGCGCCGCGTACTTGAGGGCAATTCTAGCCGTGCAGGGGCTGCGGAGCAAGTGCGCCGTCTTGACGGCCCCTTTCCGGCCCCTTAGAGGCTCGCGGGCTTTGCCCCGTCGTCTAACGGTAAGACACCGGTTTCTGATACCGTTTATCGAGGTTCGAATCCTCGCGGGGCATCCAGCTTTTTTCGCGCCGGCCGCTATTTTTCCGCAACCGGCGGATAGTGAGGTCGGCTTGCATGGCTGAAAATGGTAAACGGCTGACCCGCCGCCGCTTTTACAAGGCAGAGCAAGAAGCCTCATTCGTGGAGGCACAGCCGCACACCACGGCGCAGCAGCAAAGCTCTGCCTATCGCCTTGCCTTTCGCGACACTGACTTCCTGTTGCGCGAAGAATTGCGTCCGGTGCGGTTCCAGCTCGAATTGCTTAAGACCGAGATGCTGCTCGATGAGGCGAAGATCGGCTCGACGCTGGTGATGTACGGATCGGCGCGTATCCCTGCGCCCGAACAGGCAGAGGCCGCGCTGAAATCGGCAACTACGCCCGAACGTCTGGCTGTGGTGGAGCGCCTGGTGGCAAAATCGGCCTACTACCAACAGGCCTATGAACTTGCGCGGATCGCCAGCGAATGCGCGATTGTCGAAGACGATATGCGGCAATTCGTGATCTGTTCAGGCGGGGGCCCGTCAATCATGGAGGCGGCGAACCGGGGCGCAGCCGATGCGGGGGCCGAATCGATCGGGCTGAACATCGTCCTGCCGCACGAACAGGCGCCCAATGTTTACGTCACCCCTGATCTCTCGTTCCAGTTCCACTATTTCGCGCTGCGCAAAATGCATTTCCTGCTGCGTGCCAAGGCAGTGGCGGTGTTTCCGGGTGGTTTCGGCACGCTCGACGAATTTATGGAACTGCTGACGCTGGTTCAGACCGGCAAGATGAAGCCCTTGCCGATCTTGCTGTTCGGACGCGATTTCTGGACCAAGGCGATCAATTTCGATTTTCTCGCCGAAGAAGGCGTGATCAATGCCGACGATCTGAAACTGTTCACTTTCGTCGATACCGCCGAGCAAGCCTGGGCCGAAATTGTGCGGTTCTATGATCTGGAATGCGTCTAGAGCTTAACCGCTGCATGGCCGAGCGGTCCGTGGCCTTTACCAAGGCCCGGTGCAGCAACAATAGCGGCGCGCACGAACCCGCGCGCCATGGCAATTGCCGCTTGGAGTTCGAGGCCCTGCCCCAGTCCGGTGGCGATTGCCGCCGCGAGGGTGCAGCCGGTGCCGTGGGTGTGATGCGTTTCGATGCGGGCATCCTGCCAGCGCATTAATTCGCCTTCCCGATTAATCAGTCGATCGATCAGCATCGGGCCCTCGCCATGACCGCCCTTGATCAGGACAGCCCGCGCGCGGTTTGCAAGTGGCGCCTCGCCGCCCAGTGCTTCCAGTTCGGGCAGGTTGGGTGTGACCAGCGCGGCCAGAGCGATCAGCCGGTCAAACGCCGCCAGCGTCGCTTCGTCGACCAAAGCCGCACCGCTGGTAGCCACCATCACCGGATCGAACACCACGGGCACGTTCAGCGGGGCAAGCCGCTCTGCGACAACAGCGGCAATCTCCGCTGATCCCAACATGCCGATCTTGACCGCATCGACCCCGATGTCGCCAATGCAGGCGTCGATCTGCGCAGCGACCAGCGCGGCGGGCAGCACCTCCACTGCATGTACTCCGGTGGTGTCCTGCGCGGTGATCGCGGTGATCGCAGTCATCGCATAGCCGCCAAGCATGGTGATCGTCTTGATATCGGCCTGAATCCCCGCGCCGCCGGACGAATCCGAACCGGCAATGGTCAGAATGCGGGGGGTAAGGATGCGGTGAGGGGTCACGCGGCCTGCTCGATCTCCGCGCAGATCGCTGCCACCACTGTCTCCACTTCGCCCGCATCGTCGGCTTCGGCCATCACGCGGATCACCGGCTCGGTTCCCGAGGGTCGGATTACCAGCCGTCCGCGGCCTGCCAGCTGTGCTTCCGCCTGGGCAATCGCGGCCATGACTTGGGCGTTCTCCAAAGGTTTCCCGCCTGCAAATCGGACATTCCTGAGCAGCTGCGGCACCGGATCGAACAGGTGCAGCAGTTCACTGGCGCGCTTGCCCAACTGCACCAGCGCGCCGAGCACTTGCAGCGCGGCAATCGTGCCGTCGCCGGTGGTCGCGTGATCGAGCAGAATCATGTGGCCCGATTGCTCCCCGCCGACGTTGTATCCGCCCGCCTTCATCGCTTCGAGCACATAGCGATCACCCACCTTGGCGCGGATCAGATCAAGCCCTTGGCCTTGCAGGAAGCGCTCAAGCCCCAGGTTCGACATTACCGTTGCCACAACCCCGCCGCCGCGCAGCGCGCCTTGCGACGCCAACCGCGAACCGATCAGCGCCATCAACTGGTCGCCATCGACCGTCTGGCCCTTCTCGTCGACCACGATCAGCCGGTCGGCATCGCCATCCAATGCAATGCCGATGTCTGCACCCTCGCTTGCCACGGCTTCCTTGACGGCTGCCAGCGAGGTCGAGCCGACGCCGTCGTTGATATTCTTGCCATTGGGGGTCACGCCGATGGCGACGACATCCGCGCCCAGTTCCCACATCGCCGAGGGGGCTACCTGATAGGCCGCGCCATGTGCGCAATCGACGACGATCTTAAGCCCGTCGAGCCGAACATCATCGGGCAGTGATGATTTGACCGCGTGGATATAGCGCCCGCGCGCATCGTCAATCCGCCGCGCGCGGCCGATATCGGGCGCTGGCGCCAGTGGCTGGCTGGCCGCGATCATCGCCTCGATAGCCAGCTCGTCCTCGTCCGAAAGCTTGAAGCCGTCGGGGCCGAACAGCTTGATGCCGTTGTCCTCATAGGGGTTGTGGCTCGCCGAAATCATCACGCCAACGTCAGCCCGCATCTCGCGGGTGAGCAAGGCAACCGCCGGGGTCGGCATCGGGCCGAGCAGGATCACATCCATGCCGACGCTGGTGAATCCCGCCACCATCGCGCTTTCGATCATATAGCCCGAAAGCCGCGTATCCTTGCCGATCACGACGCGGTGGCGGTGGCTGCCACGCAGGAAGCGTGTGCCCGCGGCCTGACCGACCTTCATCGCCACCTCTGCGGTCATGACCCCCATATTGGTGCGCCCGCGAATACCATCGGTGCCGAAATACTGCCTTGCCATGCCTGCCCCGTATCGCCGTGAAATGTCTGCGAATTGCTATGTCGCGCGGGCGCGTTAATGTCACGCCTGCATATGGTTTTGCCGGGAGAAGCAGGCACGTGGAGCAAGCATCACCTTCGGCATTGCCTGCCATAAAAGTTCCCACCGTCTGGACTTTTGCCGGGCTTGCTGCCGGTCTGGTTACGGGGCTTGGCTTGCAAGACACGGCAGTGCTGCCACATGTGCTGGCAATTGCCGGGCCGCTGGGCACGCTGTGGCTCAAGGCCTTGCAGATGACGATCCTGCCGCTGGTAACCGCGCTGCTGTTCACCGGCATCCTGCGCACGATTGCAGCGGCAACGGCAGGTGCAATGGCGCGGCGCACTTTGCTGTTGTTCGTGGCACTGCTGGCTGCAGGCGCGGTCATGTCGGCACTGCTAACGCCGTTGCTGCTGGACCTGGTGCCGATCCCGGCTTTGGCCGCGCAGGCGCTCAGTGCGGCAGGGCCCGCGTCAGCCGGCGCCTTGCCGAGCCTGGGGGACTTCGTCGCCGGTCTGATCCCCGCAAACATCATCGCTGCCGCCGCCGAAGGCGCGATGCTGCCGGTGATCCTGTTCACTGCCCTTTTCGCGCTTGCTGTGACCCGCTTGGCCGAGGCTCCGCGAGTGCAGCTTGCTGGGCTGTCTGAGGCGATTGTCGGGGCGATGATCGTGGTGATCGGCTGGGTGCTGGCAGTCGCCCCGCTGGGTGTCTTCGCACTGGCGCTGGGGGTGGCGGCCAGCAGCGGTACGGCCGCCATCGGTGCACTGGCGCATTACATCGTATTGGTCAGTCTGATCGGCGCGGTGATGCTGGTCGCGGCCTATGTGCTGGTTGCTACCTATGCACGCCAGTCCTTGGTGCGGTTCGCCCGCGCCGTTCTGCCAGCGCAGGCCGTGGCCATTTCTACGCAAAGCTCGCTCGCTAGCCTGCCCGCGATGCTTGGCAGTTGCCGTGCGCTGGGTGTGAAAGAGGCGAGCAGCGGGTTTGTCCTGCCGCTGGCGGTGGCCTTGTTCCGGGTGACCAGCCCGGCGATGAACCTGGCCGTGGCGATTTATGTTGCGCAGCTGACCGGTGTGACCCTGACCCCCGGCTTGCTGGCAGCAGGCGTGGCAGTCTCGCTGCTGACCACGCTGGGTGCGCCCTCGCTGCCGGGGACGATCAGCTTTGTCACTTCGGTCGGTCCGCTTGCGCTGGCTATGGGTGTGCCGATCGCGCCACTGGCCCTTTTGGTCGCGGTGGAAATGCTGCCAGACATCATGCGGACACTGGGCAATGTGACGATGGATGTCGCAGTGACAGCGGCGGTTGACCTGGGGTCGGAAGAGAGCGCCTCCTGACTTGCCTCGTCACCCTGAACTTGTTTCAGGGCCCATTTCTCCGAAACTCCGTTGTAAGAACCCAGCGTAAACCAAGCGGTTTAGTTTCGCAAAGGTGGCAGAATGTGCGGCACGATGGATCCTGAAACAAGTTCAGGATGACGAATTTGTCTAGCGTGCCGTTTGCCCTAAAGCGCCTTCCCGTAAATAAAATATTCCTTGTTGATCGCGGCGTCGATCGCCTCGGCAATCGCCACCATCCCTTGATTATCCTCAAGGATCCAGCCGATCTCGCCGCGTTTTCCGCCGTAATTGGCGATGGCTGAGCGACGGATATATTCGATCATCATGAAGGCAAGCTGGCTGGCCATGCGTGAGCTTTGCAAGCGTTTGAGTACGCCCATCAGGGGCACGCGCATGTCAGCGGGTCTGGGTTTGCGCAGCCATAGCGCGATCTTGAGCCAGCCGAGCAGCGAGGGCCTGCCGTCCGGGCGATTGGCGCGCGCCAGCACTTGGTTGAAATCGGGCAGGGTCATCATGAAGGCGACCGGCTCACCGTCATATTCGGCAATGCGGATCAGATCGGGCTTGACCAGCGGCTTCAGGGACTTGGCGGTATAGGCGATCTCGCTGGGCGTGAAGGGCACGAAGCCCCAGTTGTCCGACCAGGCATCGTTGAGGATGTGGCAGACGATGCCGACATCGCGCTCGAAGTGCTTCAGGCTAACCTCGCGGATGTGGATGCGCTGGTTCTTTTCGCCCGAGGCAATGATCCGCTGGATCAGCTGGGGGTACTCGCGCGTTATATCAATATCATAGGTATAGAGCCGTTTTGCGACGCTATAGCCCGCCCCTTCGATCCACGGCTGATAGCGCGGGGACTGGTGCCCCATCATGTACATCGGCGGGTGGTCGTGGCCCCTGACCAGCAGGCCCGGCTCTTCCCAGACCGACAGGTTCATCGGCGCGAGCACCCGGGTCATGCCCTGACCGCGCAGCCATTCCTCCGCAGTGGCGATCAGGCGCGCAGCCAGCGCTGCATCCCCGGTTTCCAGCGCGCCCCACATGCCGGTGCCCGGGCCCATCCCCTGCTCGGCAGGCTGCGCCAGTGCCAGCTGGTCAATATGCGCCGAAATACGCCCGACAACCTCGTTTCCGCGCCGTGCGAGAAACAGCTGGCAGCGCGCGTGTTCAAAAAACGGGTTCTTGCCGGGGGTGTACTTGCCCAACTCCTCGCTGCGCAGATTGGGCACAAAGTTGGGATCGGAGGCGTTGATGCGGAGGCCAAAATCGACAAACTCCTCGCGCTCGCCCTTGGTCGAGACGGGAGAAATCACTATATCGCTGTTCGTGGTGGTCTGGATCACGATTTCGCCTTTGTTCGCTGTCATGCGGCTGTGCGTATCCCGCCGCCTGCTTGTCAAGCTGGCCGGGCACTATGGAACCGATGAATGAATGCGCTTGGAGCACTTGTAACACTGCCCGCTCGTACTGCTGACGATATGGCGATGCTGCGCGCGGCGACCGCGTTGACGCGGGATATCGCCGATGCCCGGCCGGGGATTTTCTGGCCGGATATGCTGCTGTCTGCTGCGCTCGGCTATGCTGGGCTGGCAGGAGCGATCCTGCTGGACAACCCATGGGCCGCGCTTGCTTCGGGCCTTGTCGCGGCGTTGGCGCTCTACCGGGCGCTGCTGTTCATTCACGAGCTGAGCCACATTCACCGCGATGCACTGCCGGGTTTTCGCCTTGTGTGGAATCTGGTGGTCGGCATTCCGCTGCTCACGCCCTCGTTCCTCTATGAAGGCGTCCACACGCTGCACCATGCGCGCACCCGCTATGGTACGGTCGAGGATCCCGAATACCTGCCGCTGGGCTTGATGAAGCCGTGGTCTTTGCCGCTGTTCTTGGTGATCGCCGCGCTGCTGCCGGTTGCCTTGTTGCTGCGCTTTGTCGTGCTGGTGCCGCTGGGTGCCGTGATCCCGCCGCTGCGGCGCGAGGTGTGGGCGCGCATGTCATCGCTGGCGACCAACCCCCAGTTTCGCCGCCGCCCGCCCGAAGGCGATCTGGCGCAGCTGACTTTCTGGCAGGAATTGGGCGGCTCTCTTTGGGCGATTGCCCTGCTATCCAGCACCTTGTGGCTCGGCTGGAGGCCGCTCGTCATCGCGCTGGCGGTCGTCGCTGCCACGGCAGTGCTCAACCAGCTGCGCACGCTGGCGGCGCATCTGTGGACCAACGACGGCGAGGCGATGACGGTGACCGCGCAGTACCTCGATTCGGTCAACGTGCCCCCGCCCGGCTTCCTGCCCGAGGTGTGGGCACCGGTGGGCCTGCGCTATCATGCGACGCATCATCTGCTGCCCAGTCTGCCCTATCACGCGCTGCCAGAGGCGCACCGGCGGTTGACGGCGGAACTGGGGCTGGAATCGACCTATCAGGGCGCGAACTACCGGGGGCTGGGCACGCTGATCGCGCGGCTCGCGCGCAGCACGATGGGCAGGCCCGCTACTCCTCGGTTCTGACCAGCACCGTCTCGCCCACCAGCGCGAACAGCAGGAACGGCGCCCAGGCCGCGATCATCGGCGGGTAGCCACCGAAATTGCCCATGGCGAGCGCAGCGTTGTCGATGACGAAATAGGCAAAGCCCAGCGACATGCCAATCACCGCGCGGATCAGCAGCTGGCCGGAGCGCGCGAGACCAAAGGCGGCGATCGCCCCCAGCAGCGGCATCAGCATGGCCGATAGCGGCCCTGAGAGCTTGTGCCACCACTTGCCCTCGATCTCGCTGGTGCGCCGTCCGGCGGCCTTCATCTCGCGGATCGAGCGCGTGAGGCGGAAAATGTCCTGCGTGTCGGGATCAACGGTGCTGATCGCGACCTGCGCCGGGGTAACCTCCCGCGCAAGAACTGTGGAAACCGACTCGCTCGTTGCGGCGCTGGCAACATCGAAGGCAACCGGCGATTCCAGCTTCCAGCCGGGCGCGGCAAAGGTCGCGCGCGGGCTGCGGATCTGTTCCACCACCATGCCCGCCGCATCGCGCCGATACCAGGTAACGCGCTCCATCACCGTGCCTGCGCCTTCGCCCGTAATGCTGCCCGCGGTCAGCACATTGGCCCCGTCCCGCAGATAGACATTGGCGCGCACTGCGGAATCTTTGGGAACCGGGCCGTAGTTTACAGCCTGCCACGCCTTAAGCGTTGCATTTGATCGCGTTACTACGCGCTCATTGAAGGCAAAGCTGATTAGCGAGATAGCAGCTGCAGTGAGGAACAGCGGGGCGAGCACCTGATGCGCGGAGAGCCCGGCCGCTTTCATCGCAATAACTTCGCTGTTCTGGTTAAGCGTGGCGAGCGTCAGGATGGTTGCCAACAGCACCGAATAGGGGAGGAAACGCGCGATCAGTTGCGGCACGCGCAGCGCCACATAGGTCCAGACCTGCGCCTCGCTGTTGCCCGGCGCGCCCAGGATTTTGGCGCTTTCGCCCAGCAGGTCGAGCATTTGAAGCACCAGCACCAGCATCACCAGCACCGCCGCGATCCGCACCGCGAACAGGCGCACCAGATAGAGCGTCAGCGTCCGCGACGGAAAGAATTCAAACTGGGTTGCGGCCGCGCCTGTGATTGCCATGTCGCGCGCTTCCTATGCCTTGGCCCGCTGCAGGCGGCGCCCAAATAGTCTGCGCAACTGCTTGCCGAAGCTATCGGCAAAGCGTTCGAGTGCACCGATGGGTTGACCGCCAGGAACATAGGCGATGCGCCAGTACATCCACAGGATTATGACGGCAAAGCCGAAAAACGGCCCCCATTGCACCAGCAGCGGATCGGCGCGTCCAGCGGCGGCGACGCCCTGTCCATATTCGCACAATTTGTGATAGACCGTGACCATGACAATGGAGACAAAGACCCCCAGCGCCGAGGTGGATCGTTTGGGCGGGATCGCCAGTGCCACCGCGAGCAGTGGCAGGAAGATCATCATCGCCACTTCAGTCAGCCGGTAATTGAGGTTCGCACGGCTCGCCAGTTGCAGTTCGGCCGGCACCCGGTCACCCCAGCCGATCCGCATCAGTTCGGGCAGGACATATTCGCGGTCCTTACCGCGCTGGCGGAACGATTCGATGGCGGGAAGGTCAATCGGCACGTCATGGCGTGAAAAGCTGAGCACGCGGGGCGTTTCGCCGGGAGAATTCTGCACGATCCGGCCTTCGGTCAGGCGCAGGATGATAGTGTCGGGATTGTTTTTGAGCGCCATGAACTGGCCCTCGCGCGCGGAAATCGTCAGCTCCTGGCCCTTGGCATTGGCGATGCGGGCGAAAATACCGATCAGCTCGCGCCCCTCGTTGCGGCTTTGCTCGATCCGCAGCGCCATGCGGTCTTTCAGCGTAGTAAATTCGCCGACCTTGATCGAAGCCCCCAGCGCGCCTGAGCGCAGCTCGAACTGAAGCCCTTCGTAATAATAGCGCGACAGCGGCTGAAGGTAGCCAACGACCAGCAGGTTGATCACCATCAGTACGGCGGTGATCAGATAGGGCACCCGCAGCAGCCGGTTATAACCCAGCCCCACCGCGCGCATCACATCGAGCTCGCTCGATGTCGCCAGTTTGCGAAAAGCGAGCAGGATGCCGAGCATCAGCCCAAGCGGGATAGCCAGACTGGCATATTCCGGAAGCATTCCTGCAAGCATCTGAAATACCACGGAAACTGGCCCGCCCTCGCTGGCGACAAAGTCGAACAGCTTGAGCATCTTGTCGAGCACCAGCAGCGATGCGGCGATCACGAAAACCGCCAGCATGGGCATCAGCACCAGCCGGAAGATATAGCGATCAGTGGCGGTGATGAAGGGCACGGGGGTGGGTTTTCGTTGGGGTGCAAGAGAGATCATCCTAGGCGTTGCTAGTTGGTCCGGCAAGCTTGTCGGGCGTCCCACCCTCTCCCCTGACGGGGAGAGGCTACGAAGGCTTGGCGGCTTGCCGCCTAGTCGCAGTCGGAGAGGGGGCCGCAGTCGGAGAGGGGTTTGTGCGCTCTCGATGTCATACACCCCACTCCCAGCTTCGCTAGCCGCTAAAGCGGCAAGCTCTCGCTAACCTCTCCCCGATCGGGGAGAGGGGGTAGAAGGGTGGCCCAGCGAACAAAGCATCAAGCCTTCTCCAGCGTACATTGCAGCGGATGCTGGTTGCGCTTGGCAAAGTCCATCACCTGATTCACTTTGGTCTCGGCGATTTCGTAAGGATAGACGCCGCAAATGCCGACGCCCTTCTGGTGAACATGCAGCATCACCCGCGTCGCCTGCTCCAGATCCATCGAGAAAAAGCTCTTGAGCACCATCACGACGAATTCCATCGGGGTGTAATCGTCGTTGAGCAGCAGCACCTTGAACTGGCTGGGCTTCTTGGGTTTGGTGCGGGTCTTGGTGGCGGTGCCCAGCTGATCGCGGCCATCGCCTTCGTCACCACCGCGGCCCGGCCCCCCGCCGATGTCATCGTCATCGCTGGCGCGGATGCGCAGCGGCAGCAGCGAATCTTCGAGAGTTGCTTTTGAAATCATGATGCCAGTTTATCGCAACGTAAGGGTGCAAAACAAGCCATCGCGAAAGGCTGGTGTTTCGTCCAAGCGAAAGGGCCGGACGGCGACATGCCATCCAGCCCTTTCTCATGCTGTTTCAGCCTTGTTAGCTAGGCTGAAAAGTCAAATTCAGGCGGCCTTCTTGAACTTGGCAACTGCCAGGCTCACGCGGGTCGAGATCGGCGCGAAGCTGTCAGTCGCGAGCTTCAGAACAGCTTCGCTGTTCTTGGCGCCAAGATCGAAAGCGTGGTCAAGGTTGCGGCGTACGATGGCAGTCTGCACCTTGATGAAATCGCTGGGCGACTTGACTGCGGTCAGTTCCTTAACGTCACCGGTCATGGTTTCGTAGGCTGACTTGCCTTCAGCGACATAGCCCTTGCTGAGGTCCTGTACGCCAGCGGCGAGGATCTTGCCCGAGGCGACGACGGCGTCGACATTGCCCTTGGTGAAGTCGCTGGCTTCGCTGATCACGGCGCTGCCCTTGGCAATTGCCAGCTTGGCTTTGGCCTGAACGTCGGCAGCGGCGGTCTTGATGGTCTTGGTGAAATCGGTGGTCTTGGTAGCCATGATCTTATCCTTGAATGAGAGAACGGGAGTTGATTTGATTACGGGCTTGGCAATGGGTTTCGCTGCCACGATTGGCTTGGCAGCTGGCGGAGACTTTTTCGGAGCCGGTGCCTTGGCAATTACGACAGGCGTTTTCGTGATGACCGGCTTCTTCACTGCTACCGCCTTTTTGGCAGCGACAGGCTTCTTGGCCACTGCGGCCTTGGCGGCAACAGGTGCAGTGACTGCCTTGGGGGCGCTTTCGCGCGCTTGCTTGGCAGGAAATTCCAGTGGGGCGGCGGTTTCAGCAACCGCTACTTTGGCGGGGACTTCAACTACAGGAGCCGCAACCTTGGGCTCTTCCTTGGGCGCAACTGTAACGGGTGCAGTTACCTTCGCGGTTGGTGCGGCAGGGCTTATCGCTGCATCAGCTTTCGCAACAGCAGTTTCGGCAGCTGCGGCATAGGCGCGCTCGGCTGAATCGCTGCTGGGTGCAGCGGCGGGGGCACTGGCGGCATTTTTCACGGCATCGGCCATGTCTGCGCAATCCTTTTATCATGACGCCGCAAAGCGCGGCCTATGTTGCGCTGCAGCATTTACGCGCTGCAGCAGCGAAGTCAAGATAAAATGTTGCAGTGCAGCAAAGTTCGATTAACCTGTCACCGCTGCGCACTTATCAGCGCGTGCGCACGTACCGTCCGGGGGCGTCTTCGATGACGGGGTCGTTCTTGTTGCCCGGCTTGCGTTTGCCTTTAGCGGCCACATCATCTGGAGCCTGAGCACGCAGCCACTTCGCCCAGTGCGGCCACCAGCTGCCCTTGTGCTCCTGTGCGCCTGCAATAAACCCGGCGAGGCTCTCGCGCTCATCCGGGTTGGTCCAGTGCTGATACTTCCCAGAGGAGGGAGGATTTACGACGCCAGCAATATGGCCAGACCCCGCCATGACGAATGTCCATGGCCCGCCAAGATAGTGCGTCATCTTCCAAACGCTTTCGGGCGGCGCGATGTGATCTTCGCGCCCGGCCTGAATATAGCAGGGTGTCTTGATCCGCGTGATGTCGATTGGCGTTCCCAGCGCGCTCAGCGAGTCGGCGACCACCAGCCGATTGTCACGGTAAAGGTCGCGCAGATATTCGGCGTGCCACTTTGCCGGCAGGTTGGTGACGTCGCCGTTCCAGTGCAGCATATCGAAGGCGGGCCGGTCCTCGCCCATCAGGTAATGCTTGATTGCGGGCTGCCACAGCAGGTCGCGTCCGCGCAGCAGGTTGAACGTCATCGCCATGACGCGGCCATCGAGATAGCCCTTGGACCCGAGCTTTTCGATCAGCGCGATCTGGGCATCATCGACGAAATGCTTGAGGTCGCCCGGATTCTCGAAATCGACCTGCGCCGTGAAGAACGTCGCGCTGGCGACTTTGTCGGCATCACCGCGCCGCGCCATGATCGCCAGCGTTGCCGCCAGTGTGGTGCCCGCCACGCAATAGCCGATAGTGTGTACGCTCGGCACCTCAAGACGCTCGCGGATCGCATCGAAGGCATCGATCTGTGCGGCGATATAATCGTCCCACACCACCTCGCCCATGGTCTCATCGGCTGATTTCCATGAGACCATGAAAGTCGTGATGCCCTGTTCAGTGGCCCAGCGGACGAAACTTTTGGCCGGGTTCAGGTCAAGAATATAGAACCGGTTGATCCACGGCGGAAAGATCACCAGCGGGGTTTCCAGCACCTTGTCTGTCGTCGGACTGTACTGGATCAGCTGATAGAGCGGGGTCTCGTGAACGACCTTGCCCGGGGTCGCAGCGATGGTTTCACCCATGCGGAAACTGGCGGGATCGCTGTGAGTCAGCTGGCCGCGCTGCAGATCGGTGAGCAGATGCTCGAGCCCCTTGGCCAGGCTTTCGCCCTTGGTCGCCTGTGCCTTGGCGAGCGCCTGCGGATTGGTCAGCGGAAAGTTCGCCGGGCTCAGCGCGTCGAGCATGGCTGAAGTGAAAAAGCGCAGCTGCGCCTGCCGGTCCGGCTCAAGCCCCTTGGCGCTTGCTGCCAGCGTCTCCGCCTCTTCGGAGAGCAGCAGATAGGTCTGGTGGATCAGCGCAAACAGCGGGCTGTCGCGCCATGCGTCATCGGCAAAGCGGCGATCCTCGCGCGGCAGGGCGGGTGCGGCCTCATCACTCCCCGCATGGCTTAATGTTGTCTGCCACAGGGCGGCAATCTCGCCCCAAAGGCCCTTCTGGCGCGCGAACGCGCCCTCGGGAATATGCGTGCGCCAGCTGTCGAGCAGCGCGCTCCAGCCTGCCGGATCAGCGAGTGTGGCCGCGCGCGATGCCGTGTCGCCAGTCTGCTGCTGCAGGAAACCAAGCCATGTCGCCTGCATCCGCTGGCCGGCATCGGCCCATTGTGAGGCGCTATCCAGCTTGGCACCGCCCGCAGGAAACAGTTTCCCCAGCACGTCTCCCGCGGCTGCTGCCTGAGCTTGCAACATGGCTGCAAATACGTTTGCCGGATCGGCCGCTTTGCCCGAATCGTCAGCCATCAATCGAGACTCCCTTGCCGATCCCAGCATAGGCAAGCAGGGCACAATTGCCAGCGCCTGATTATCTGCCTAAAGACGGCAATGCGGCACTTTTGCCGCCGAAAACCGGAAAAAGCCAAGGTCATGGAAGACGAGTTCTACCGCATCAAGCGCCTGCCGCCCTATGTCATCGCCGAAGTGAATGACATGCGCGCCGCAGCCCGCCATGCGGGGCGGGACATCATCGACCTGGGCATGGGCAACCCCGATCTGCCGCCGCCCGAACATGTGATCAACAAACTGTGCGAAGTGGCTCTCAAGCCCGATTCGCATGGCTATTCGGCCTCGGCTGGCATTCCCGGCATCCGCAAGGCGCAGGCGAATTATTACGCGCGCCGCTTTGGCGTCGAACTTGATCCCGCCACCGAGGTGGTGATGACCATGGGCTCGAAAGAGGGCCTCGCGTCGATGGCCACCGCGATGACCGCGCCGGGCGATGTCGTGCTTGCGCCTAATCCGTCCTATCCGATCCACACCTTCGGGTTCATCATCGCGGGCGCAACGATCCGGTCGGTTCCGGTTACCCCGGATGACCGCTATTGGGCCGCGCTGGACCGCGCGATGGCCTTCACCGTGCCGCGACCATCGGTGCTGATCGTCAACTATCCGTCGAACCCCACGGCTGAAACGGTTGATCTGGCGTTTTATGAGCGGCTGGTCGCCTGGGCCAAGGAGTACATGGTCTGGGTTCTTTCGGACCTTGCCTATTCCGATCTCTATTTTGACTACAACCCGACGGTTTCGATCCTGCAGGTTCCAGGCGCAAAGGACATTGCGGTTGAGTTCACCTC
>JANPPM010000244.1:0-5266 GCA_031428495.1 Novosphingobium sp. | reverse complement strand
CTTGTCTGCCGACCCTGCGCGGGCCGACTGAATTCGGTCCTGCGCGAATTGCATAGCCTGCGTGACCGCGCGCCCGGCCAGTTGCACGCCCTGACTGCCGACATTGATCCGCGCGGAGTTCATCATTGTGAACATGGCTTTCAGGCCTTCGTTCTCGTGACCGATCAGCTCGCCAATGCAGGTGTCGTGGTCACCATAGCTCATCACGCAGGTTGGCGAGGCGTGGATGCCCAATTTGTGTTCCAGACTGACGACCGTGAGGTCATTGCGCGCACCCGGATTGCCGTTGGCATCAGGATGATACTTGGGCACGATGAACAGTGAAATTCCGCGCGAACCGGCGGGCGCACCGGGCGTGCGCGCGAGCACCAGATGGACAATGTTTTCAGCCAGTTCATGCTCGCCCCAGGTGATATAGATCTTGGTGCCCTTGATCCGGTATTTCCCCGCGTCCGGGCCTTCAGTGATGGGCGCTGCCGTGGTGCGCAGCGCGCCGACATCACTGCCCGCCTGCGGCTCGGTGAGGTTCATCGTGCCAGTCCACGCGCCGCTGACCAGCTTGGGCAGATAGAGCGCCTGCTGCGCCGCACTGCCATGATGCTGGATCGATTCGATCGCGCCGACAGTCAGCATGGGCAGCAGGGAAAAGGCGAGATTGGCGTTGCCCATGGTTTCAAGCACACAGCAGGCAAGGCTGAAGGGCAGGCCTTGCCCGCCAAACTCCTCCGGCCCGGCAATCGCGTTCCAACCTTGCTCAACATAGGATTGGTAAGCCTCGGCAAATCCATCCGGCAGTGTAACAACCCCGTTTGAAGCCTTTGCACCTTGGGTATCGCCAATGCGCTGTAGCGGCGCCCATTCTCCCCCCGCGAATTGCCCAATGCCCTCTACGATCGCCGCAACGACATCGTCGCTTGCTGCGGCGAAGCGATTTGATTTCGCCAAATCATCAATCCCGGCACAGACCTGGAGGGCAAAGAGCTGATCGGCGACGGGCGGGGTGAAGGTCATGACGCACTTTTCCTTGGCATTGTCGTTATCGGCCTATAGCGGCAGGCCATGGCGGAAAACACCCCGGCAAATCGGGCACAGGCAGACGATGCGGCGATTACAGAGGCGGCGGCGCTGCTTCGTGCGGGTGGGCTGGTCGCGGTGCCCACCGAGACGGTCTATGGCCTTGCCGCAAGAGCTGACAGCGACAGCGCAGTGGCAAGGATTTATCGCGCCAAGGGCAGGCCGGATTTCAATCCGCTGATTGTCCATGTGTGCGGGCTGGCACAGGCAGAAGAACTGGCCCTGCTCGATGCGCGCGCGCGCCTGCTCGCGGCTAATTTCTGGCCCGGGGCGCTGACCTTGGTTGTGCCCTTGCGTCAGGGCGCGGCGCTGGCCCCGGCAGTGACGGCTGGCTTGCCCAGTGTAGCGCTACGGTGTCCGGCGCACGCGGTGATGCAGGCCTTGCTCGCGCAAGCAGGAATGCCGCTTGCTGCTCCGTCGGCCAATCGCAGCGGCGCGGTTAGCCCAACGAGTGCCGACCATGTTGCGGCCTCGCTGGGGAGCAAGGTCGATTTCATTCTCGACGGCGGCGATTGCGCGGCAGGGATTGAATCGACGATTGTTGCCTTGCGCTCGGGTGGGGGCTGGCAGGTGCTACGTCCCGGACCGTTGACCGAAGCGCAGATTTCCGCCATTTTAGGTACCTCACCTGACGCCGTGACGTCAGATATATCCATTGAAGCGCCGGGCCAGCTGGCCAGTCACTACGCGCCGGGCAAGCCGATGCGGCTCAGTGCGACTGAGGCCGAGCAAGGCGAGTTTTTCATCGGCTTTGGTGAGGCCGAGGGTGACTTCGGCTTATCGAAAACGGGTGACCTCGCCGAAGCGGCCTCGCGGTTGTACGCAGCGCTGCATCATGCGGCAGCCTCGAGCCTGCCGCGTATTGCCGTGGCCCCGATTCCCGAGGATGGCATCGGCGCGGCTATCAATGACCGGTTGCGCCGTGCCGCAGCCTGATCAATCAGCCCGGCCGGTTGTCCGTTCCAGTTCGTCCCGTTCTTCATCAGCCAGCGCGCAAGCGGCAGTCCTGCCTTCTTCGCATTGCCTGACATGCTGGCGGTAGCTGCGCTCAAGCCGGCCAAGCCGCTCTTCTGATTTGCGCAGCTCGCGGCCGCGCTTTTCGTCGGCTTCGGATTGGCTGGTGGTTGCAAGATCGGCCGCCTTGCTGGCAACCCGTACTGGAGCGGTCGCCACGTTAACCAGAGTACGGGCAATGCATCCGGGCAAGAGCAATAACAGCCCTGCCGCCAAAAAGGTTGTTCCGGGAAATCGCATTACAGATTGCTCCGGTGATTCGGGTGCGAGCATGGCTAGGCCAACATTTCGGATGCGTGAAGCCGGTGCGCCAAAACAAAAAGGCCGCTCCTTGCGGAACGGCCCTTCTGGTGATTCAACTATCGCAGTGATCAGGCCGCTTCGACCGTTTCCTCAGCTGCCTCAGCCGCAGCGGCTGCTGCGGTCGCTGCTGCGTTCTCATAATACTTCGGCGCATGCTCGTTAAGGATCGCAAGGATCTTCTGGAGTGCGGCAGGCTCGTCAGTCTTTTCCATCGCGGCCAGCTCACGTGCAAGGCGCGAGGATGCGGCTTCGAAGATCTGACGCTCGGAATAGGACTGTTCGGGCTGATCGTCAGCACGGAAAAGATCGCGGGTCACTTCAGCAATCGACACCAGGTCGCCCGAATTGATCTTGGCTTCGTATTCCTGGGCACGGCGTGACCACATGGTGCGCTTGACCTTGGGCTTGCCTTCGAGCGTGGTAAGCGCTTCACGGAGTGTCTTGTCCGACGACAGCTTGCGCATGCCGATCGCTTCGACCTTACCAACGGGTACACGCAGAGTCATGCGCTCTTTTTCAAAACGCAGGACATACAATTCGAGGTGCATGCCGGCGATTTCCTGCTCCTGCAGTTCGATCACCCGGCCTACGCCGTGCTTCGGGTAAACAACGTAGTCACCGACATCGAAGGCGTTTGCCTTTGCCGTCATGTATCATCCCTTCATTTGCCTGGCTGGTTCGCGGCGCAGATCATTGGCGGTGCTTTGCAATGGGCAAAAATGCTCACTGCGCACCGACTGGATGCTGGCATCAACCGAAGTTCGCGACCCCGCCTTTCAACGTGCGTATCAACCGGCCGCGCCGTGTGCGGGTGCCGACTGAACGATTATATAGCACGTTTCCAACAAATTTACCAGCGCCCCGAATCCGCGCGCGGAATCAGAGTGAGGTAACACGCAATTGTGACGCGATTGGGAAGCTTAGTCGCCCTCGCCAGGTTCGGCTGAGAACAGGCTCTCGAACTTGCCTTCGACGCCCTTGAACTCGTCAGCGTCTTCCGGGCTGTCCTTCTTGGTGGTGATGTTAGGCCACTCGGCAGAGAACTTGGTGTTGAGCTCAAGCCATTGCTCAAGTCCAGACTCGGTGTCGGGCAGAATTGCCTCGGCGGGGCATTCGGGTTCGCAAACACCGCAGTCGATGCATTCGCTGGGGTTAATCACCAGCATGTTCTCGCCTTCGTAGAAGCAGTCCACCGGGCAGACTTCCACACAATCCATATACTTGCAGCGAATACAGGCGTCAGTGACGACATAGGTCATGGCTGCAAATCCCCTTCGGCATCAGTGTTGCTCTGCCGCGCTGCTAGTAGCAAATCCGCTGGCCCGTCAAGCTCCTGATAACAGCTTTGCGCTTCGGGTGCCGGTCCGCGGCGCACCGGCAGGGCAATCAGCATGATGACTTTGACGCCGTCACCGCGAGGAAGTGTGAGTACGTCGCCCGGCGCGATCTTTTGGTGCGCCCGGTCCACGCGGCGGCCATTGAGCCGGATATGCCCCGTCTCGGCCAGGGACTGAGCAAGGGGCCGGGTGTGCGCCAGCCGCAGATACCACAGGAGCTTATCGATCCGCATTTAATCTCTGCAAAGGCATCAGCGGACAAGCTCTGCAAGTTCGGCAAAAGCTCCGGTTCCGGGCAATGCTGACGTCACCGATTCGCGTGCCGACGCTGGGCGGATCGGTCGCCATTGCCAGAGCAATTGCGCCGGGGGGCCAGCCTCGCCGCCGCGAAGAACGCGCGGCATTAGAGGTGAAAAGCCGCCAAGTTGCAGCAGGCGCGCATAGCTCGCGGTGGTAAGCCCGGCGGAGACAGCCCGGGCCGGGTCCAGACGGAAAGCGCGTCGCCCGCGCGCCGCACGCAGGCCATGTGCCTCGCGCAGCAATTTCTCCGCTATATCGATGCGCAGCCATTGTTTGCCAAGCGCACGGTAGCCGGGCGGCAGTGCAGCCTGCGTGGCGCTCAGTACGGGCGGCATGACCGGATGCGGCGGTGCCAGCCGCCGGTCCAGCAGCGCCGCCAGTTCGCGCCACAGCGCAAGTGCTTTGGGCTTGATCATGGCCGGCATAAACAGATCAAGCGCTCCGACGCGTAGGCCAAGCTCTGCCAGCATCCCGCGCTGCGCAGGTTCGAGCAGTTCCAGCCCTGACGATTGTCGCTCCAGCATGCCGCCCGCCTCGACCAGCCTGATCAGCAGTGCGCGCAGCTCGGGTCCGGCCTGTTCAGAGCGGCTGGCTGCATCAAGCTTGCGCAAGGAGGCAAGCGGCGAGAGCGATGTTTCGAGCCAGACTGCCATAGCTGCCAGAAAATTCTCCCGATCATGAGCAGACAGCATGTTCAGCGCTGGATCGGCGACAATGCGCGGTGTCAGCGGATCGCGGCCGCGTTGCAGCGTGGCGATGGTCTCGCTGTCCCAGATCACTGCGCCGCTCTCGATCCGCAGCTTGGCATCGCCCGTCTGGATTGCCCCAGTCAATTGCGTCGCGCGCGTTGCCGCCAGTGCGGGAAGATGGCGTTCGGCTGCGGCGAGCAGCAATTTGCGGTCGCCGTGCCGCGCTGCCGAATCGACGGCAAAGCGAAAGCCGCGCAGTTCGCCGATGGGCTCGTCATCGACCAGCACTGTCTCGCCCTCAATCCGCACTGGCAGCAGCGCAGCATCCGGGCCGAGTTTTTTCATCAATACCGCTGTGCGCCGGTTGACGAAACGTTCGGTGAGCCGCGCGTGAAGCGCGTCCGACAGACGCGCCTCAACCGCACTGGCGCGCGCTGCCATTTCGTCTTTCGCCAGGACCCAGTCAGGCCGCTGGGCGATATAGGACCAGGAACGGACCGAAGCGATGCGGGCTTGCAGCGTGTCGATGTCGCCTGCCGGATTATCGAG
>JANPPM010000243.1:0-3221 GCA_031428495.1 Novosphingobium sp. | reverse complement strand
GAGAAGCTGCCGGTCCCTGTTGCAGCAAAAGTGGTGGCTGTCAGATCGCCCGTATCGCTCAATGTTGCGCCGCTCGATTGCACCAGCTTGCCGGAGGTGCCGTCAAACCGGGCGAGAGCGTTGTCGGCGGCGCTGGCGGGGCCTACGAGATCGCCGGAGCCGCCGCCACTGGCCGCAAAGGCACTGACCCCGCCGGCAAACCCCGAGGCGGTAATGTCGGAGAGCGCCTTCATTAGCCGGAGACCGTAACGCGATAGGCGTTACTGGCAGGCGCAACCGCAAAGATCAGGGTCACGGTGTTGGTATCAGTTGCCACCCAGTCCGTAAGCACTCCGGCGTCGGTTGATACTTCACGCAGCGACACCGCAACGTCCTTGGTGCCAAGATTGTGCGTGACGGCAATCGAGGTCAGCGCGCCATTGCCGATATTGGCGCTGAATTTGCGCGCAACAATCGAGGGGTCAATTGCGATGCCGGAGCCAGTGACCGCGATGCCGGTGTGAGCAACGGCAGTGAAGTTCGCGCCGGTCAGCAGTACGCCGTTCGATGCGGTGTAGCTGGTGCCGCCGCCGATCTGCCCCCAGGTCTGCGCCGTGGTGCCAATCGTGATTGCCGCGTTGCTGGTGATCGCAAAGCTCTTGTCGCCGTTCACCGTGCCCTCGGTTACCAGCACAGTTGTTCCCGGTGCCAGATCGCCGTCGGTATCGGCATCGACCGCGCGGGTCGGCGTGCCACTGGCGGCGACGACATAAATCCCGTTTTCTGCGCCCGCCGCCTGATCCTTGATCAGGATGCGGTCACCGGTGATCAGCGTCACTCCGTCGATCGAATCGCCGTTTTCAAAGGCGGTGGCCAGCGTGCCAGTGGCAGTCGTCGCCACCCGCACAGGGGCCTTCCACTGCATCCCGCGTGCGACATTATCGACATATTGCTTGTTGGCGGCGTCGGTATTGGCCGAGGGATCGGCGAGGCCGACGATCTTCTGCGAGCTGAGATCGAGGCCATTGAGGACCTTTTTTGCCATGAATGCGGCTCCTTAGTAAGCGAGGATGAAGCCCGTTTGCGGACTTGCGTGGGTAACGGTGATCGTGGCGGGATCGGCGGTAGTATCGGCGATTACCTGCTCGCCCTCCCCGCCGCCGGACGAGAGAAACACCTGAACCATCGGCAAGCGACCGAGCGTGTGCGGCAGTATCCAGGTTGCGGCGAGCGTAGCCTCGATCCGTTGCGGTGCGACGCCGCTTCCGCCCGATCCTGACGGTCCGGGTGGGCCGATGATCGCCGCGACTGGGCGGGCAGGATCTCTCTCCAGTGCTTCCGCCATGCCTTCAGGGCCGCGCCACCGGGTTTCAATTGGACGCTCCGGAACGCGCCAGCGCAGCAGCAGGGTCATGCTACTGCGGCCCGCGAAAGCGCAATGAAGCCGCTCTGCTCGGTCATTTCCACCGCGCCGGCGAGCGTAAGTCTCGCGTCAATCCCGTAAAGCCCTGCGGCAAGACCTGTTGTCATCGCGGCAGACAGCGAGATCAGCCACCCAGCCGCGCCTTGAGCGCTGACCGTCATGACTATTCCGGCTGCATCGTCATCCAGAACCACCCGGTTGGCGATGACTTTTGCGGGCTTCATCGATGCGGCGATGGCGGTCACCGTAGCTGAATCGCCGGTTACCGCATCGAGCGCGACTGCAATATCCTCGCCGATGCGAAAGCTGCCGATGGTGCCATGCATGGACTTGGTTCTCCGCTGGTTGGGGCAAACAGACACATGCACGGCCGCACGCACGCAGCGAGCGAGGCAATTGTGATTTCTGCGCAGCTATTCTGGATGACGTTTGGGGTGGGACCACAATGCGGAAACCGCAGCGATTCGCCTTGATGTCCGCAGTTTTACAGCCAGTACGGCGATGTAGGAAAGTGGTTTTTTACCAATCCGGTTATCGGATGGTGGGCGCGGCAGGGATTGAACCTGCGACCCCACCCGTGTGAAGGGTGTGCTCTACCGCTGAGCTACGCGCCCGCTCGCACCAACCGTGCCGATGCGGAAAGCGAGGCCCTTAAGCAGTGCCGCGCGAATTGACAAGCGCTGCCAGCGTCCTAGATGCGCTGGGTATGAGCGAAGAACCTGAACAGCCCGCCGCCCAAACGTCTCCTGCCGAGTCAGGTCCGCCCCTCGCCGCGTCCAGCGCTGATGTGCCGCCCGATCATCTTGCGATCAATCCGTCGAGTGCGCATTTCAATGCCGATCTGCTGCAACGCGGCGTTGGCATCCGGTTCAAGGGCGTGGTGCGCACAAATATCGAGGAATACTGTATTTCCGAGGGCTGGGTGCGGGTGCAGGCGGGCAAGAGCATGGACCGTAAAGGTCAGCCGCTGACGATCAAGCTCAGCGGCGTGGTGGAAGCCTGGTACGAAGATCTTGGTGAAAATCCGCCCGTGGCCAAGGCCTGAGCGTCAAGGCTGATCAGCGCGAGCTTGCGAAACGGGTCCGGCGGGCGATGATTGCCCCGATCGGGTCGTCATGGCGAACGGATCCGGCAGTTTCACTACGCGGAGGTGATTCGCGCCGCACCAGCCGGGTTGTTGCCAGCGGTAATGGCGCATCGCCGGGCGCGCGGTTGTAGATGAAGCCGCGCACCGGCCAGTGGGTCGTTCCAAGCCCCTGTATCGGCGCAAACCAGACGCGGACTTCGCTCCAGTCGTTGCCCGGTGAAACGTCGATAGCGCGCACATTGTCCTCGATCTGGCCGCGCCGTCCATTGATCGGCGACCAGTTTGAGTGGCGCAGCAGCACCGTGCGCGAATCAATGATCCGGCTGACCGCCGCAACATGCCCCAACCGCATATTGCCACTGGCGCGGAAGGCCATGACTGCACCGACGCGAGGCTCGCGGCCCCGGGCGTACTTGCCTTCGGCTTGATCCCACCAGGTATGCGCATCGCCAAAGATGCGGACGCCCGAAATTTGCCGGGCATAGGGGACGCACTGCAGATAGGGCAGGTCAGGCCCGGCGCTCGGCCCGTCGCGGTCAACATCGACTGCCGCGCTGACCAGTGCAGGCGCGCCAAGTACGGTCAGGACAGCGCAGACAACGAGGGGGAGGCGGTGCAACATGCTCCTGTGTTACGCCCGCAGTGGTTAGTTCCAGCCTGCAAGGTTTGGTAAACGGCGCGGTAACTATTTGCCGTTTGGCTTGCCAAGTGCCCGGTAGCAGGGCAGGCGCG
>JANPPM010000242.1:0-11336 GCA_031428495.1 Novosphingobium sp. | reverse complement strand
GGACTGTTTGGTGCGGTCGAGAAGACTCGAACTTCCACGGGCTTTCGCCCACAACGACCTCAACGTTGCGCGTCTACCAATTCCGCCACGACCGCTAAATCGACACGGCAGCGTGGCTGCCGTTCGGGGTAGGAGCGGGCCCTTAGCAAAGGGTTCAGGGCGCTGCAAGCGGCGGAGCAGGACTTGGCGGAAAATCTAGCGATTAACCGGGCTTCCAGCCGATCTCTGCGATCCGTGCCGATTTGGGCACATCAGTGACAGCTTCGTTGATGTTGACGCTTTCGCCCGGCGCTAGCTGGCGTTTGGCAGGAACTACTTCCCAGCTATAGACGATTCGCTCACGTGCATCGCGGAGCACGATAAGGATGGTGGGAACAGTCCGGCGTGACGAGCCAACATTGGATACTGTGCCGCTGGCGCCGAAGTATTCCGTGCCATTGGGCAGGGTGCGCCGATCTTGACGTTGTGCCGGAAAATCGAGGACCAGATCAGGCTGCGATTCAGCAAAGGTGTTGCGGGCAAGCGGCATCCAGTCCGGCAATCCGTACCAGGCCACCGCACCGATTGCCGCGAGCGCCACAGCGGCAAACACGGCGGCGGCCCATGTCCAGATCTTGAGCATATTGCGCCGCGGGCGAAACGGCGGCTCGTGTTCGAAGCTGGAATAGCCGGAATTGTCGTCGCCCCAGCCACTTGGCCCCTCATAGACAGGTTCAGGTGCCGCGGCTTCGACAAATGCGGGGCTGGTTGGAGCGGGCACAGGCTCAACGGGGACCGTTATTTCGGCGTCAGCCGATTTTACGTCAGGCTCGGAAAGGGCGGCCTGCGGCTCGGTCTCGGACGGCATGCCTTGAGACGGTGGCATCGGGGTGGGAGCAGGAACCGGCGCCGGGGCCGGTGCGGGTTGCGGCACCGGTGCCAGAACCGATGAGATAACCGGCAACGGTGCTTCGGGAAGGGCCGCGTCCTGAAACCAGCTATGGCGGCATTTGGCGCAACGCACAGTGCGCCCATCGGCCCCGATCGCACTGTCGGGGACGACATAGCGGGTCGTGCAAGCGGGGCAGGCAATAATCATGTCGCGCCTGTTAAGCATGATGCACTGCCGCGCGGCAAGGCTTGGCGGACCAGCACCGGGCTGCATTGCCCTTTTTTCCACATGGATTGGCGTCTATAGGCGTAAATTGTATCCCGCCGGACCGGAATTGTAACTCAGACATGAACCAAGCAGCCGACGGGGAAATCGTCCAGTTCGACAATGTCGGCTTGCGCTATGGCGCAGAACGCGAAGTTTTGAGCGATCTCAGCTTCACGTTGTTTCCTGGCAGCTTCTATTTCATCACCGGGGCGAGCGGTGCGGGCAAGACCTCGCTGCTGCGGCTGCTCTATCTGGCGCAGCGCCCGTCACGCGGGATGATCCGCATGTTCGGCGCTGATGCCATCACCTTGCCGCGTGATCGCTTGCCGGTGATGCGGCGCAGGATGGGGGTGGTGTTTCAGGATTTCCGGCTTGTGCAGCATTTGTCCGCCTTCGATAATGTCGCGCTGCCGCTGCGTATTGCCGGGGCGGCCGAAAAGGATGTGGTCAAGCCGGTACGTGACATGCTCGATTGGGTCGGGCTGGCCGAACGCATGGACGCGCCGCCTGCAACGCTATCGGGCGGCGAACAACAGCGCGTGGCGATTGCCCGCGCGGTGATCGGACGGCCCGAAATCCTCATCGCTGATGAGCCGACAGGCAACGTTGATCCCGAAATGGCGGTCAAGTTGCTGCGGCTGTTCGAAGCGCTGAATCGCCTGGGTACCACGGTGCTGGTCGCCACCCACGATCTGCATTTGCTGCAAAAAGTGCCGGAATCGCTCATCATGCGGCTTGATCGGGGGCGGTTGACTGACCCGACCGGCGCGCTGCGCTTTCCGCCGCGCCGCCCTGCAACACCGCGCCGGGGGCCGCTGTGAAGCGCGCGCGGTTCAAACCGGCTAAACTGGCCGCTGGCTGGCGGCCACTGGCAGGCGGCGCGGAGACGCAGCTGGTGCCGCAGGCGCGGCTTTCCGGGCCGATGCCCTGGGTGATCGCGATCATGGTCGCGCTGACCGTAATCGCTGCAGCGGCGGGCATATCGCTGCGCAATACCGCGAAGGCCGCCGCAGCCGAACTGTCTGGCGGGGTCACGGTGCAGATTGTCGAGCCCGGCGCGGAAGCGCGCGACAAACAGGCGCGGGCCAGCGTCGCGGTGCTGCGTAGCCTCCCGGGCGTAAGTCAGGTCCGGCTGGTGCCAGCCGACGAGCTTGATGCGCTGATTGAACCGTGGCTTGGCGGTGCAAGTGGCGATGCCGATGCAATCCCCGTGCCTGCGCTGATTGATGTCCGCATGACGGGTGCGGTCACCTCCAGGGAGCTCGCCCGGCTGCGCAGCGCCTTGCGCAATGCCGCGCCGGCTGCTCGGGTCGATGCCCAGTCGAGCTGGCTGCGGCCGGTTTTCGATGCCATCCAGTCGCTGCAATGGCTGTCGCTGGCGCTGGTCGGACTGCTTGCCTTTGCCATGGCCTCAGCGGTGCTGCTCGCGGCGCGCTCCGCACTTGGTGTGAACCGGGAGACCATCGAGATCGTCCATCTGCTTGGCGGTACGGACGAACAGATCGCCGGGATTTTCCAGCGGTCGATCGGCTTCGATGCGGTTGGCGGCGGTGCGCTGGGGCTGGCGCTTGGCATGGTTGCGGTGCTGTTTCTTGGCCGCCGCTTCGCCTCGCTTGGCGCAGGGCTGGTTGATAGCGGGGCGCTGGGCTGGGGCAGCTGGCTGTTGTTGGCGCTGATCCCGCTCGCCGCGGTTCTTCTCGCGATGCTCACTGCGCGGTTTACTGTGATGCGCGCGCTGCGCCAGTTGTTGTAGGCCAGCTGCGATGTTTAAACGCACTGTTTCGCTGTTGCTGCTGGCCTGGCTGCTGGGGTTCGCTTTGTTTGCCATGGCGCTGCCGCAACCGCGCGCAGGCGGCAAGACCGATGCGGCAATTGTGCTGACGGGCGGCGAAGGCCGGGTGGCGCGCGGGCTTGAGGTGCTGCGCAAGGGCTGGGCCAGGCGCTTACTCGTCTCGGGCGTAGACCGCGAGGTCAAACCGCGTGAATTCGTCGCAGCCTATGATGTCGCGCCCCGCTTGATGGCCTGCTGCATCACGCTGGGGTTCGAATCGGTCGATACCCGGTCAAACGGGCGCGAGGCGGCGCGCTGGATTTCTGCAAATAAGTTCCGCACGGTTCGGCTGATCACCACTGACTGGCACATGCGCCGCGCCGCTTTCGAGCTGGAGAGATTGATGCCGTCTGGCGTTACAATTATGCGCGACGCCGTGTCCTCTCAGCCTTCGTTCGAAACGCTGTTTATTGAATACCACAAACTGCTTGCGCGCCGGATTTCGGCACTTTGGGGCGGGTGATGGCGCATACGCAAGCGGACAGGGCGACGCCAAACGATGTGCTGCGCAGCCTCGCGTTCTATGCAGTTTTCTATGGCGGGTCGCTATTTCTGGTCGCGGTTTCAGCCGTCTTTGTGGTCGCCGCACCAAGGCACTTTCGCGCAGTTGCGAATAGCTGGGCATGGTTTCACCGATTTTGCGTTCGCCATATTCTGCGCATCAATGTCGCGATCACCGGGGGGCTGCCGCAGGGGCCGATACTGGTCGCCTGCAAGCATGAGAGCTTCTTCGAGGCGATCGACATGCCCAATCTGGTCGCCAATCCCGCGGTATTTGCGAAAGCCGAACTGATGCGCATCCCGCTGTGGGGACAGGCGGCGGCGGCCTATGGGCTGGTCTCGGTCGCGCGCGAAGAGGGCGCCAAGACGTTACGCGCGATGGTGGCGGCGGCAAAGCAGTTATCGGCGCAGGGACGCCCACTGGTGATTTTCCCCGAGGGCACGCGCGTGCCCCATGGCGAGCGGCCGCAGTTGCAGGCTGGTTTTGCTGGCCTGTACAAGTTGCTGGGCCTGCCGGTTGTGCCGGTCGCGGTGAAGAGCGGCCGGCTCTATCATCGCCGCTGGAAACGCCGCGGGACGATTGTCATTGAGTTTGGTTCGGTAATCCCGCCCGGGCTGACGCGCGCCGAAGTGGAGGCGCGGGTGGTCGATGCGATCAATGCGCTGAATAGCGCTTAGTTTGCAGTTGGATAGTGGAGCCTGCGGAACATTCGGCCCCTTTCGCTGAACAGGACGGCCAGGAGAGTTATCGTACCAGCGGCCAGCAAGGCCAGCGCCAAAGGCCGCGCGCTGCCATCATAAGACTGACCAATCAGCCCGCCAATTGTCGAGGCTGTGACCATGCGGACAAAGGTCTGTACCGATGTCGCTGACCCGGCAATTTCCCGAAAGGGCTGCAGGGCAATCGAGGAGAAATTCGCGCCGATGAAACCCATGAGGCACATGTTCGATCCCATCAGCAGGACGAATTGCCACAGGGTTTGATGTCCGCTGAAGGCGACGAGGCATTGCAGGGTGCTGATGACGATATAGGCCAGCAGTGCTGTGTGCGAAACGCGCCGCGCGCCAAATCGCTCGACGATGCGCGAATTGCCAAAGTTGGCCAGGCTCATGGTCAGCGCAAGGCAGCCAAAGACCAGCGGAAACATATTGCCTGCGCCAAAATGCTCGGCGATCAGCTGTTGCGAGCTGTTGATGAAGCCCCACATCGCACTCATCACCAGCGCGCTGCCAATCACATAGCCGATCGCTTCGCGATTGGTCAGCACCTTGCCGAAATTTGCGACAATGGCGCGCGGGCGGACCGGCTGGCGGTATTGCGGATCCAGCGTTTCGGGCAACCGCAGCCATACCCAGATCAACATGCCGATGCCCAGCGCGGTGATGAGGACAAAGATCCAGCGCCAGTCTGCGACCATTAGTACGGCTTGACCCAGGCTCGGCGCGATCATCGGCACCACCATGAAAACCACCGAGACGAGGGACTGCATCCGGGCCATGCGGTCGCCCTCCATGCGGTCGCGGATGATTGCGGGAGGCAGCACGGCCAGCCCGCTGCAGCCCACACCTTGCAGGAATCGCAGAGCCACCAGTGTTTCGAAATCGCGAACCAGCGCGCAGCCAAGCGCCGTTATGATGTAAATCGCAAGGCTGACCAGCACAACGGGGCGGCGGCCAAAGCGGTCTGACAAGGTGCCCGGAACCAATGCACCAAGCCCGGCACCAAGCAGAAAAAGCCCAACCACCAGTTGGCGATGATTCGCATTGCTCGTTCCCAGATCGTTGGCCATGACGCCTAGCGCGGGCAACATGGCATCGATAGCCAGCGCCTGAAGAGCCTGAAGCAAGGCCATCATGGCGACAAATTCGCGCATCCCAAGGGCATGGCGCGGCGCAGTTTCAGTGAATGTGGCCATCACAGGTCCATGGGGGACCGCGAAGGCAAAGGCTAGGGCTGGCGTGCGCCAATACCATTGCGCTACAAATTTATCATGGACTCTCCGACAGCCGACCTGCCAGCCGATTGGGACGACCGCGAGCAGACCCCCGGTCTGCGCAAAATCGTCCATGTCGATATGGATGCCTTTTACGCCAGCGTTGAACAGCGTGACGATCCGGCGCTGCGCGGACTGCCGGTGGCGGTCGGCGGTTCGGCAGAACGCGGCGTAGTGGCGGCAGCAAGTTATGAGGCGCGAGCCTTCGGCGTGCGCTCGGCAATGCCATCGATAAAGGCGGCGCGGCGGTGCCCCGATCTGGTTTTCGTGCGACCCCGTTTCGATGCCTACCGTGCGGTGTCGCGCCAGATCAGGGCGATCTTTGGCGACTATACCCCGCATGTCGAGCCGCTGTCGCTCGACGAAGCCTATCTTGATGTCACCGAAGACAGCCGCGGGATCGGATCGGCGACCCGGATTGCCGAGCTGATCCGCGCGCGCATCAAGGCCGAGACCGGTCTGACAGCCAGCGCTGGAGTCTCCTACAACAAATTCCTCGCAAAGCTGGCGAGCGACCAGAACAAGCCTGACGGTCTGTGCGTGATCCGCCCGGGCGAGGGCGCACAATTTGTCGCCGCGCTGCCGGTGCGGCGCTTCCACGGCATTGGTCCGCGCGGTGCGGAGAAGATGGCAGGGCTGGGTATTGAAACCGGCGCAGACCTTTTCGCGCGGGACATCCAGTTCCTGCGCCAATATTTCGGTTCGCAGGCTGACTATCTTTATCGTGCGGCGCGGGGGATTGATTTGCGGCGGGTCGATGCCAACCGGCCGCGCAAGTCGCTGGGCGGGGAGCGAACGTTTGAGCGCGATCTCTCGTCCGGTCCGGTCTTGCGCGTGGCGCTGGAGAACATCATCGACATCGTCTGGCAGCGGATCGAGGCTGTTGGAGCGAAAGGGCGCACGGTATCGCTTAAGCTGCGCACGTCTGATTTCTCAACAGTCTCGCGTGCGAAATCGCTGACCGAGCCGGTGAAAGATCGGGCGGAATTTGCTGCGCTGGGACATGGCCTGCTCGATGAGCTTTTGCCGCTACCCCAGCCTGTGCGGCTGATGGGGCTTACGCTTTCGGCGCTGGAGGGGGAGAAAGACCCGTCGCCGCATCCGGGGGATGGCCAACTGTCGCTGCTGTGATCCAGTGCGGTAAGCGTTCGCGCAACTGCGGCGGCATGTGCTGGGGCAGGGCATCTGCCGCAAAGAACGCTGCTTCGATAATTTCGCGGCCATCCGCGACCGGATCATCGGCGGTCCAGCCCACGACCAGATGAACCTGATTGCCTGCACCGTGGAGTTTCTCCTGGACCAGATCGAGCAGCCGGGCATGGTCGAGGCGGCAACCGGTTTCCTCGCGCAGTTCGCGGATTGCGGCAGCCACCGGATCCTCGCCGCGCGCAAGGCCGCCGCCGGGCGGCATCCAGCGCGGTGAGCCGTAAGAGTGACGGACCAGCAGAACCCGCCCCGAGACATCGAGCGCCAGCACCCGGCATCCGGAGAGCTTGGGTTTGCGCCAGTGCCACCATTTCCGGCGGATCGCGTGGGCAACCCGCAAGCCCGCGCGGTGCAGCGGCGCAGGGATCAGGTGAAGCATGTTACCGGTTGGCGCGCCGCGGCGAGCAGCCGGGCAATGGGAAGGTCATTTTGCCCCGCTGCTGCCTTGCGAAACAGCGCCTGCTTTGCCGAACCCCGGATCACGAAAACCAGTTCGTCGCTGTCGAGCAAGGCGGGGATCGTCAGGGTCAGCCGCTCGAACGGCGCTTCAGGGGGCAGCGGATCGGGCGTCAGGCGCCGTATTGCGAGAGGCTCGTCGGTGCGAGGATCGGTGTTCGGAAACAGCGAGGCAATATGGCCATCCTCGCCCATACCGAGCCATACCAGGGCGAAATGCGGCGGCTGCACACCCACTTCCAGCGGTACGAGGCGTGCGCCAGTCGGCTCGAGCAGCGCTCGGATTCGGCCGGCATTGCTGGCGGGATGCGCCTCGGGAACGATCCGGTCATCACCCGGCCAGATTGTCACGCGCGACCACGCGATTGGAAGCGCGGCCAGCAGCGCGAGTATCGGGAACGGTGTCGAGCCGCCCGGCACGGTGATCGCTATATCGCCCGCCGTGGCCGCCAGTGCACTGCGCAACCGTTCTTCCAGCCAGTCAACGATTGCTTCGTTGCTGGCGGCATCAATGAAGCGGATATGCGCGGGCAGGGTCAATCACCCAGCAACGATGAGAGAAACCAGACGCGCTGCTGGGCTTGATCGGTCCAGTCGTCGATCACGCCCTCGGTGGCGTTATCACCCGCAGCCGTTGCCGCCGCCTTGGTTTCGCGCAGTACCTCTACCAAGGCGGCATTGTCGCTGCGCAGCTCGGCAATCATGGCCGCTGCATCAAGCGTCGCGTCGTCCTGATCCGCCACGCGGCTGCGCGCGGCAATTGCGCCGATCGAGGTCAGGGTATTGGCACCGTTCTTGCGCACTCGCTCGGCGATCAGATCGGTCAGCGCGAAAATTTCGGTGGCCTGCGTGTCGAACAGCAGGTGCAGATCGTGGAACTGTGGCCCGCGCACATGCCAGTGGAAGTTCTTGGTCTTGAGATAGAGCGCGAAGCAATCGGCGAGCAGGCTGTTGAGACTCTCAATCAATGCGGTGCTGGCATTGCTGGCTTTGGCGGATGGCATAATTTGGTCTCCCGAAACTGATGAAAGTGATTACCACGGACAAGTGAGTGACATAACCGATTTATAAACGATTTACTGATCGGTACAGCCGATCAATTTCATACACTTTACAACCCCACAGCGCTCAGCCCCAGCAGCACGCCGATCACTAGCAGTACGGCCCCGATCCCGCGCCGGATCAGCCGCAGGCGTTGCCAGGTGAAGCTTTCCGGCGAGGCCCAGGCTGCGCTGAGCAGTATTGCCCCGCCAACTGCGCCGCCGATCACTGCTGCGTGCGGCGAATGGCTCGCCAGCGCGATGGCGAAGATTAGGAACCGCGCGGCATCAGTCAACTGGTGTGCCGCCAGCACAACGGCCATCGCGGCGAGCGATTGGGTCGGCTCCTCTGGTTTGCGCCCCGGCGTCAGCACCAGCGACTCAAGCCCGGCAAAGCCGAGCGCGAGTGCCGCCAGAAATAGCCGCGCATTGGCATTGAGCATCGGAGCAATCGCCTGAGATGCCCAACCGGCAATGGCAGCTGTGACCGCGCAGAGAGCGATTGCAATTGCCAGCACCGCAGGCCGTGAACCTTGCGACTGCGATAAATTTGCAAGCGTCATCTGATCGCGCGCGCCCATTCCGGCGAGCGCCACCGCGAGCAGTGTTAGCAAAAATCCGGCCATGGCTTGAGCGTGTGGCGCGATGGTCAGGCAAAGACAACGCCAAATGCTGCGCTGACAGACCTGTTGTATGGTATCAACCCGCCGTGCCGCCAATCTCGTAGTCGCCCGGATTAAATTCAGCGGTCAGGTTGCGATACTCGCTCAGCCTCCAAGGCAGGTTGGTCACAACCCGGCCCTGACTGTTTCGGTACCAGTTTTTGACCCCTGGATGCGTCCAGACCAGCTGGGCATGTTCGGCATCGACCTTGGCGTTATAGTCCTCGAATGGCTGTTCGCGGACCTCCAGCGTATCAGCCTCGCGCTCGATCATCTCGCGCAGGGCAAGCATGGTATAGCGCACCTGACACTCCGAATTGTACACTGCGCTGCCGCCGTGGCCGCCATTGGTATTGGGGCCATAGAGAATGAACAGGTTGGGGAAGTGCGGCACCGTGACGCCCAGATAGGCGCGCGGATTGTCAGCGCCCCAGGCATCGCGGATGCTGCCCTGTGTGCCGACGATGTGCATCGGATAGAGCGGCATGGTCGCCTTGAAGCCGGTGGCGAGCACGATCACGTCGGCGGGGTGTTCGACGCCGTCCTTGTCGACCACGCCGGTCGCGGTGATTTCCTGTGGCACGCCGGTCACCAGCTCGACATTGTCACGGGTCAGCGTCGGGAACCAGTTGCTGTCACGCAGCATGCGCTTGCCATAGGGCGGAAAGCTGGGGATCACCTTGGCGAGCAGTTTGGGATCGTGATTCACCTGTTTGCTGATATGTTCGATCAGTTGTTCGCGGACCGCCGCATTGGCGGCGTTGAGTGACTTTTCCGGCTCCGGCCAGTTCGGATCCTTGCGCAAGGTCGGCAGCACGCCATCGGATGTCGCCCAGAGCAGCTGGAACCGGTACCATTTGGTGTAATAGGGGACATTGGCCAGTCCCCATTTCTTGGCCTCGCCCGTCTCGGCAAACAGCAGCGGATTATACCGCGCCCAATGCGGCGAGCGCTGGAAGATCGTCAGTTTGCCAACAAGCGGCGCGATTTGCGGGCCGAGCTGCATGCCGCTGGCACCGGTGCCGATCTGCACCACGCGCTTACCCTTCAGATCGACTGAATGGTCCCAGCACGAGGAATGGAACATCGGCCCCTTGAAGCGCTCCATACCGGGAAAATCGGGGATTGAAGGCCTATTGAGCAGTCCGGTTGCGCTGACCACCGCAGCGGCCGCTACCGCATATTCTGTTCCGTCCGCGCGGCGCACCGTGACGTCCCAGCGGCGAGTATGCTTGTTCCAGATCGCCGAGGCGACTTCCTCACTGAAGCGCACGTTCTCGGCGATGCCCATTTCGGCATAGCAGGTGCGGATATAGTCGATGATCTCCGGGCCCTGCGCGAAATAGTGGTCCCAGTCTGGCTTCACCCGAAAGCTGTAGGAATAAAAATGGTTGGGCGTATCAACCGCAACGCCGGGATAGGTGTTTTCGAACCACGTGCCGCCAACGCCTTCGTTCTTCTCGATCACTACGAAGGGAATGCCGGCTTCCTTGAGCTTGGACGCCATGGCAAGGCCCGAATAACCTGCGCCGATTACCAGCACCTTGAACTTGTCGAGGAACGCCTGCGACGGCTGCTTTCGCCAGCGCACGGTCTTGGCGTCGGTCCGGTCGAAATTGAGCTCTTCGCGCACCATCGGCATATATTCGGGTGGCACATGCGCGCCCACGGCGGCGTCGCACATCCGCTGGAGCATGTCCGGCGAAGGGGCAGGCGGCAGCGGTCGATTTGCGGCAGCATAGTCCGCAAAGGTCGCAATCAGGGCGTCGACCAGTTCGCACTTCAGCTCAGGCACGCTCTCGACCTCAAAGGACCATGCGCCTTTGATGTGCGGTGCATAGCGGCGCATCAGCGCTTCATCGCCTGACAGGTGCGTGTAAACCAGCAGCAACGGCGCATCGTCGAGAGCGAGCAGGTTATGCGTCAGCTGTTTCCGGTCGCGCAATAGCTCGTTCAGGATGCCCGGGCGATGCTCCGGCGGTTCCTGCATTGTCATGGGGAAACTTGGAGATGTCGCCGTCATCGCTGCCGCAATCCTCGTGAATCAGTACACCATAGCGCGGCGCGGCGTTACCCCGCAATTAATGAATTGCCAATGGTGCATTAGTTTCAGTCGTAAAGCTTGGCGGGCTTGCTTTGACACTGCCCGGCAGCGCGGCTAAAGCGCGGGTCGCACCGGATGCGGGCGGGTGTAGCTCAATGGTAGAGCAGCAGCTTCCCAAGCTGAATACGAGGGTTCGATTCCCTTCACCCGCTCCAGCTCTCCCTCCAGAAACATCCCTAATCGTCTAGGAAAATGGCGGTTTTTCGCATATATACAGTGCTGGCCTGTCCAGCGCTGTCCAGCCTCGTCCACGCAAAGCTAGTGGGTTTTGGGGGTCACGCTGGGGGTCACATGAAACCCGGCGATTGGAGTGACCCCCAAATGGCTTTGGCAGACTCTGCGATCAAGGCGGCAAAGCCCAAGGCAAGCCAATACAAGCTGCACGACGAAAAGGGCCTGCTGCT
>JANPPM010000241.1:0-4043 GCA_031428495.1 Novosphingobium sp. | reverse complement strand
CTGGGCAGACACTCCTTATTTCGACCCATCGACCGGCACTTTTCGGCATCTGCAACCGTTTGATTGTCCTCGACAAGGGGCGGATCGTCGCCGACGGTCCGAGGGACGAAGTGATTGCGTCGGCCAATGCCGCAGCTGGCGTGAGGGTGTAACCATGCATGATGCCACCATTCTCGATCTTGGATTGGACCCGCGCTATGCGCAGCTGTCCGGACATGCCCAGACGTCGCCAGCTGGCCGCCGAAAGCTTCTAGTCATTCTGGCAGCAGCCGCTGCCATTTTGCTCTGCGCTGGAGCCGCGGCACCGGGGATTCTATCTGGCTTAGGGCTGGGCTTCGGAACTGGCGAAAACGCGATCCGCATTTCTCTGAGCGAGCAGCGTGACCTTGCCACGATGACGGTCGAGGACAAATCGCAGATCCTGGCGAAGGGGCTCGACGCGGTGAAACGCAATGGCGAGATTCCTGTGTCGGCCTTGCCAGTGGAAACGGTAAGCGCACTCAAATTCGGCATGATTGATGGCAGTAGCTATGCCACCGCGCTGCGGTGCCTTACGCAGGCCGTCTATTACGAAGCGGCGAGCGAGCCGCTGCAAGGGCGGCGCGCCGTTGCTCAGGTGGTGCTTAACCGAATGCGGCACCCCGCCTATCCCAACAGCGTCTGCGGCGTCGTCTATCAGGGTATCGAGCGCGGCTGGGGCTGCCAGTTCAGTTTCGTCTGTGATGGTGCCTTGTTGCGTTCGCCATCTGCCAAGTTGTGGGCCGAGGCGCACGGCATTGCTCAGGCGGCGCTGGGCGGATTTGTCGAAGCCAGTGTCGGCACCGCGACGCATTACCACGCCGATTATGTCCTGCCGAAATGGGCATTCCGGCTGGGCAAGATCGAACAGTTGGGCCGCCATATCTTCTATCGCTTCAACGGCAATATGGGCCGGTCAGTGGCGTTCACCGACCGCTACAGCGGTGTTGAGCGCATACCGATGATCAACTTTGCTGCCTTGGCCGCAAAGGTCGGTCCCGAGCAGGCGCTGGTCGGCGATGCCATGCTCGTGGCAGGCCTGACGGTCGCCCCCGAAATCACTGACCGCCACGCCCCCGCCGATGTCGGTGGCAGGCTCGATGTTACCAAGACCTGGCGTCTGGCCATACCGGACCCGGTTTCCGCCAGCTCGCGCTACCGTGAAACGTTGGCCAAGGGTGGAGCTGCACCGGCCCTAAAAGTCGGCGAGAGTGCCGGATTGGCGAATGCTGGTCCCGTCAATGCACCGTTGCCGCAATGAAGCTCATCCAGCGCATGCGCATCGAGGAATGGGACGCCAGCCGCAAGTTGATCGCACTTTGCGCTCTGGCCATGGTCTTGGTCATCGTCTGGGGTTCGATCGCCAAACTTGACGAGATCACCCGCGGCATGGGCAAGGTGGTGCCAACGAGCAAAGTGCAACTTGTTCAGGCAGCAACGCCTGCAACCGTGACAGCAATTCTCGTCCGTCCCGGCCAGCTGGTGCGGCAAGGGCAATTGCTTGTCCGGCTCGACGATTCACAATCCTCTTCCGCGCTCGGCCAGCTTGAAGCTGAAAACCAGCGGCTTTCTGCGCGTGCGTCGCGGCTCACCCAGGAAGGCGGCGCCGGGGGCGGCAGCGACTGCGGCGAGGGCATGGCCTGCGCCGAAGAAGCGCAGCTGTCAGCGGCCCGGCAGGCAACCGCGCGCAGCCGCGAAACCGGCCTGGCTGCCGCCGTGGAGCAGCGACGGCGCGATATGCAGGAGGGGCAGGCGACCATCAATGCACTGCAAAGCAGCGTCCAGCTTGCCCAGCAGCAGGTCAGTATGCTGGCCCCGCTGGCGGCAAAGGGCATTGTTCCGCAAACCGAATTGCTCACAGCCCAGCGCGAACTGGTCGATGTCCAGGGGCGGCTTTCCGCCGCACGGCAGGGCGTAGGCAGGGCCGGTGCGGCAATTGCCGAGGCGCAGGCGCAGCTCAGCCAGGCGCGGAACGATTTCCGCCAGCAGGCGCTCAACGAACGCAGCGAAGTCGCGACCAAGCTCGCGGTCAATCAGGAGACCATAAAGGGTGCCTCAGCCCGGCTTGAACGCAACGAATTGCGCGCGCCGGTCACGGGTTTGGTCAACGATGTGCAGGTGACAACCGTGGGCGGTTTTGTGAACGCCGGCGAAAAGATCATGCAGGTCGTCCCGGTCGGCGAAAAGTTGCTTATTGAAGCGCGCGTCGCGCCCAAGGACATTGCCTTCATCAAGGCTGGCGACCGGGCCATCGTCAAGGTCACAGCTTATGATTTCTCGATCTATGGCGGCCTGACCGGGCAAGTGCGCAACATCAGCGCCGACAGCATTTACGATGAAGTCGAACGCCAGGCCTATTACAATGTGATGGTGGAAACCGACCGCGCCTACCTCGTCAAGAACGGCAGGCGGCTGCCGATCATGCCCGGAATGATCTGCGACGTGGAGATTATCACGGGCAGCAAGAGTGTGCTGGCCTATCTGTTCAAGCCAGTTTTGCGGGCCCTCAACGAGGCGCTCACGGAGCGCTGATAGCCGCGCCTTTCGGCAGCGGCTAACTCAGTAGCCGTGCAGCCATTTTCCCGATTGGCTATATGTCAGGATGGGGCGGTAATCATAGCTGCTGCTGGCATCGAGCAGTTCGTCGGTCGCATTGTCGAGCAGCCAGTATTTGCCGTCCAGCTTGACCACCAGCACCGCATGATCGGAATTGCGGGCAAGATCGCGTGCAATGGTAAGATACATGTCATTGCGCGCAACGCCGATAGCGGAGAGGAGCTGCATCTTGACGATGGCAATGTCCTCGCAGTCACCGGCACGGCGGCTTAGCGTAGCACGCGCCCCTGCCCAGTAGTCAGGCCGGCCATACTGAACCCGGTCATCGACATAGCGAACATGTGAGTTGGTCCACGAGTTCACTGACGCAAGCGTTCCGCGACTTGCACCACCCGGTGCCACGCGTGTCAGAGAATTGGCGAGTCTGCGTGATACGCCGCCATGGCTTACCCTGCTCCACTGCGCATCAAATGCAGTACGTTGAACAGGCAAGCGCTTGCTGGCGAGAAAATCGTCGGACGAGAACGGCTTCTGACCAGCCCCAGCCTGGAAATTGAAGGATTTGGCCGACGGCAGCACCATTTGCGTGCATTCTGTCGCGGCTGCGGCCGGTGTCAGCGAGGCGCTGGACAGGGCGGCGCTGGCAATCAGGCTGGTGCTGCTGGCAGTGCTCTGCTGCTGGGTGATCATATCGAGCCGGCTGACCCGCCCGCCAAGGATAGCTTGCGATTTGGTCGGCGCCACGCCGCTGATCTGCACCATACTTCCCAGCCCGGGTTGTATCGGCGATTCGCAGCCGGTTGGGATCCGCATGCCTGCAAGCATAATGGTGCTTGGCATCAGGGTCAGGCCAGTAGCAGCCATAGCGGTTCCGGTGGTGGCCGCTTGGGCTCCAGCCAGGGTCGCCAATGCGAAAGTGAGATGCCGAATATCCATGGCACCCACTCTGGGCAGTTTTGTTCAAGGCGGGGTTTAGGTAGATGGTTAAGGAAATGGCGCTAAATCGTAACGGTTCGTTCGGTGCTCCATACGCCGCACCTCGCTTCAGTTTCCTGACTTGAAGCTCAAGATGATCGAACTGGCGTGGATTCACCAATCCCTCGGCAAAGTGATCAAATGGGAATGGCTCAGATACTTCGACCTGAACCGCCTCGATAGCAGGCCTGCGACGACGATTCAGTCATGTGCAAGCTCGTCGGCGGTAATGTGCACCGCATCCGCAGTGAGCGCGGTATGATCCAGGAGCAGTTCGCGGAACGCTAAAGGTTTTCGCAGCAATATATCTCCGATCTCGAACGCGGCCGACGAAACCCGACGATTGTATCGCTGTCTAGGTTGTAGTGACATTTTAGGGATTCCCATTTGCCCTGAGTTCTGATTCAACACTGTCTTTTGGAGGCTGGTGTGGAAGGTGAGGTTCTCAGGGACGATCAGTGGGAGCGGCTTCGTGAGTTTGTGCCGGGCGGCCG
>JANPPM010000240.1:0-3637 GCA_031428495.1 Novosphingobium sp. | reverse complement strand
AAGGCAAACGCCGAAAACCGTTCCACCAGTTCACGCCGGTAGAGTGCCTGAATATCGCGGTCTGCAATTGCCTCGACATGGGCCAGCAGCCGCGCCTTGAGGCCAGCCTTGTCCTCGGGTGTTTCGAGCGGCTGTGCGCTTTGCTCATGGCTCCACAGGGTTTCGATCAGGCTGCCTGCCTCACTCAGCAGGCGCTCCATTGCCGCCGTCCCATCTCGCCGCACCAGGTCGTCAGGGTCCATGCCTGCGGGCAGGCGGACGATCTTGAGCGAATGCGATGGGCGCAGCAGAGGCAGGGCGCGGGTAACGGCGCGCATGGCGGCGCGCTGGCCCGCCGCATCGCCATCGAAACATAGCACCGGGACTTCCACCATCCGCCACAGCAGTTCGATCTGACGTTCAGTAAGCGCGGTGCCCAGCGGCGCAACCGCATCGGTGATCCCGGCAGCGGCGAGCGCGATGACATCCATATAGCCTTCGACGACGATCATCCGCCCGGTCTTGCGCGAAACCGGCCCGGCGCGGTGCAGATTGTAAAGCGTGCGGCCCTTGTCAAACAGCGGGGTGTCGGGAGAATTCAGATACTTGGGAGCGTCCGTTTTCGCGGCATCAAGGATGCGGCCTCCGAACGCGATCACCCGCCCGCGCGCGTCCTCGATGGGCAGCATCAGGCGGCCCCGGAAGCGGTCGTAGGGGTCTTTTTCATCGACCTGGATGCGCAGCCCTGCCTCGATCAGCTTTGCTTCGGGAAATTGGCTTAGTGCTGCCTTTAGCGCCTGGCGCCCTTCAGGTGCGTATCCGAAACCGAAGCATTCGACAGTATGTGCATCAAAGCCCCGCGTCGCCAGATAGGCCCGCGCCTTGGCGCCCTCATCCGAGGCCAGCCGCTCGGTAAACCATGCCTGTGCCGCCGCCATGACATCGTGCAGCGAATCGCGCTGCTCGGCCACTTGTGCGGCGCGGGGATCGGCAGCGGGGACTTCCATCCCCGCCTCACTGGCCAGTTCCTTGACCGCGTCCATGAACGACAGCCCGCGCTGATCAGTCATCCAGCGGATCACATCCCCATGCGCGCCGCAGCCGAAGCAATGGTAAAAGCCCTTGGCATCGTTGACCGTGAAGCTGGGCGATTTCTCGTCGTGGAACGGACAGCAGGCCTTGAACTCATGCCCGGCCTTGGTCAGCCGCGTAGTGCGCGAGATGACGCCCGACAGCGTGATGCGGGCGCGCAGTTCGTCCAGCCATTGGGGGGAGAGAGACATGTCAGCAAGTCATCTCAAACGAGCGCCGCCTTCACCAGCCCGCTCGCCTTGCTCATATCCAGCGCCGTGCCGTGCCGCGCTTTCAGCTCGGCCATCACCTTGCCCATGTCCTTGACGCTGCTGGTCCCAAGTTCAGCCTTGATCGCCTCGATGGCGGCTGCCGTTTCCGCCTCGCCCATCTGTTGCGGCAGGAATTCGTCGATGACCGACAATTCGGCCTTTTCCGCGTCAGCCAGCTCCTGCCGTCCGCCTTGCTCAAACATGGCAATCGATTCGCGGCGCTGCTTGGCCATTTTCTGGAGGACATCGACCACCAGCACGTCATCGTCGGGCAGGGCGCTCGAGGTCCGCAATTCGATGTCCTTGTCCTTGAGCTTGGCGAGAATCAGGCGCACAGCGTCACGGCGCGGATTATCGCCTGCTTTCATCGCAGCAACCTGCGCCGATTTAATCGAATCGCGTAACATCTAGTGACAATTCCCGTAATCTGCGGTGGATAGCGCGATCCTAGCCGGGGTTTAGTCCGAATCCTAGGTTGACGCTGCACCATGCGGGGTATAGCGGCCACCCCTTAGCACCTATCGCTGGAAACCCTTGTACCGGAGCGCCTCCTTTATGGCCGACGCCGCCTCTTCGCACGCGCAACACGCGGCTCAGCCTCGCGGCGCGACTGGCGTGCTCATTCTGGGCGATGGCACGGTCCTGTGGGGCCGCGGATTCGGCGCAGTCGGCAGTGCTGTGGGCGAGGTCTGCTTCAACACTGCGATGACCGGTTATCAGGAAGTGATGACCGATCCGAGCTACGCCGCGCAGATTGTCACCTTCACTTTTCCGCACATCGGCAATGTCGGTGTGAACGACGAGGACGTAGAAAGCGCGGTCGATGGCGCGGTGGGCTGTGTGGTGCGTGAGGACGTTACCGCGCCCAGCAATTTTCGCTCGCGCGGCACATTCGGTGACTGGTTGGCGGGCAAGGGCAAGATCGGACTATCCGGGATAGACACCCGCGCGCTGACCCGCCGCATCCGCATGTCCGGCGCGCCTAACGCGGTGATCGCGCATGCGCCCGACGGCAAGTTCGATATTGCCGCGCTGGCCAAACGCGCGGGGGACTGGCCAGGGCTGGAAGGCATGGACCTCGCCCGCGTGGTTTCGCGCACGGCGAACGAGGAATGGGAAGGCGGCGTCTGGGCGCTGGGCAAGGGCTATGCCCGCTCGCCCCGCAATGACAGGCCGCATGTCGTGGCAATCGATTACGGCGCGAAGGACAACATCTTTCGGTCGCTGGTACAGGCCGGTGCGCGGGTGACCATTGTGCCCGCGCAGACCTCGCTGGAGGCAGTGCTGGCGCTGGAGCCGGCGGGCGTGTTCCTCTCTAACGGCCCGGGTGATCCGGCGGCTACGGGCGTCTATGCGGTGCCGGTGATCCAGGGCTTGCTGGCGCGCGATGTGCCGATTTTCGGCATATGTCTGGGCCATCAGATGCTCGGCCTCGCGGCGGGTGCCTCGACCACCAAAATGCACCAGGGCCACCGCGGCGCGAACCATCCGGTCAAGCGGCTGGAAGACGGCGTGGTCGAGATCACGAGCATGAACCACGGGTTTGCCGTGGATAATGCGTCGCTGCCCGAAGGTGTCGTGGAAACGCACGTTTCGCTGTTCGACGGCTCGAACTGTGGGATCGCGGTGAAGGGCAAGCGGGCTTTCGGGGTGCAGTATCACCCGGAGGCATCGCCGGGGCCGATGGATAGTTTCTATCTGTTTGACCGGTTTTTGGAGATGTTGGGGTGAAGCGCGACTTCGATCTCATTCGGGCAATACTACTAGATGTCGAAGCTCGCGTGCCTGCGGTTCCCGCAAGACTCGGATATCGATTTGAGAATGAAGATCGGGACGCAGTTGCCTTTGCCCTTTATCTGATGACGGAACGAGGATTAATCGATCCAATGCGCAGCGGCGAGTTGGGCAGGCATGAGGCAGATTCCTACCTCCATTTGAAGCTCACTTGGGATGGTTGTGACTTCCTAGATTCAATTCGCGACGATGAGATTTGGCGACAGACAAAAGACGGAATGAAGCAGGCCGGTGGCTTCACCTTTGATTTGGTGAAGTCGTTGGCCAAAGGTTTGCTGAAGAAGCAAATCGAAAAGCGGCCGCTTCCCTCTGATTTAAAACTACCTTCCGGCAACCCCTCGATAGCATTCAAGAACGCCGAAAAAATCGCCTCAAGAACGCCTATTTCACTGCTAGAAAAGTCTTTTTTTGCCTTCGCAGAAAATTTATCCAAAAACCGGCTCATCGAAGGCTGGTATGGCGGATCATTTATTAGCATCGCAAAACTTCTAAGCAGCAATTCGACATCACGCATGAAATCG
>JANPPM010000239.1:0-1614 GCA_031428495.1 Novosphingobium sp. | reverse complement strand
GTGCGCGACGGCGTCGAACTGCGCACCCATGCGCCAGTGCGCGAGGTGCTGGTCGAAAATGGCCGCTGCATCGGCGTGGTCAGCGAGAAGGACGGCAAGCCGCTGCGCATCGGCGCGCGGCTGGGCGTGTTGCTCAATGCTGGCGGCTTTGCCCACAATCAGGAGATGCGCGACCTCTATATCCCGCACACCCGCAAGGAATGGACCCATGCCGCCCCCGGCGACACCGGCGACATGCACCGTGAGATGATCCGCCACGGCGCCTGGATGGCGCAGATGAACGAGTTTGTCGGCAACCAGATGGCCCTGCCTCCCACCGACAGCGACCCAGCAGGCATGCAGGGGCAACTGGCCAAGCCGCACGCCTTCCTCGTCGACCAGTCAGGCACGCGCTACATGAACGAGGGCGGCTCCTATATGCTGTTCTGCCAGGGTCAGCTCGAACGCCACAAGACCGTGCCCGCCGTGCCCAGCTGGATGATCATGGATAGCCAGTTCATGCGCCGCTACATGCTGTGCGAGACCATGCCGGGCAGCAAGAAGCCTGCGCTGTGGTTCGAGCAGGGTTTTCTGAAACAGGGCGCGACGCTGGACGAACTGGCAGCGGCCTGCGGACTCCCCAGCGATGCGCTGAAAGCCACCACCGAGCGCTTCAATGGGTTCGCGCGCGCGGGCAAAGACGAAGATTTCGGCCGCGGCGACAGCGCCTACGACCGCTTCCTCGGCGACTATACCCACGGGCCCAACGACACATTGGGCACGGTCGAGGAAGGCCCGTTCTTCGCGGTCGAGATCGTGCCGGGCGATGTCGGCACTTACGGCGGCGTGGTCTGCGATGCCAACGCGCGGGTGATGAAGCCCGATGGCTCGGTGATCGAGGGGCTATACGCCACCGGCACGACGACGGCTGGCGTGATGGGCCGCGCCTATCCGGGGGCGGGATGTAGCATTGGACCTAGTTTTACGTGGGGGTTTGTCGCAGCGAAACACGCGGCGGGGTTAGGGAACAGCGGGATATAGACCGAAGGCGCGCACCAATCGCGGAACCATCCGCACGTCCCGATGTTCACTCACCAGCCAGGAGCATCAGGAGACGATTGATGGGTGAAATAAAAGACCGCGCCAAGGGCGCAGCGAACGAAGCGATTGGCAATGCCAAGCAAGTTGCCGGCAAGGCGCTTGATAAGCCCGATCTGGTTGCGAAGGGCAAAGCCCAGGAAACCAAGGGCGAAGTCCAGGCAGCCGTCGGCAAGGTCAAGGGGGCGCTCAAGGGCTGATCGATCGAAACTGCTAAACAGGCCCCGGATGCTCCCACAGCGTCCGGGCCCGCTTAGTCTCAGCTTCGCTCCGGTTGCACCTGTCAGTTCCGTTCGCCATATGTCCCCTCATGCCAGAACTCGTCATCCGCCGGGGGCTTGAAGAGCCCGATACCTCGCAGAACTTCGTGCCGCACAAGCCGCAGCGGCCCGAGAAGGTGGAGGGGGGCAAGCCGTTCGTCATCAAGTCGGATTACCAGCCCGCAGGCGATCAACCCACCGCGATTGCCGATCTGGTGGCCGGGATCAGTACTGATGATCAGACCCAGGTGCTGCTCGGCGTTACCGGGTCAGGCAA
>JANPPM010000238.1:0-14212 GCA_031428495.1 Novosphingobium sp. | reverse complement strand
CTATGGGCAGGCCCAGCGCATTGATGCGGAGATGGATCTTGGTCGTAAAGCCACCTTTTGAGCGGCCAAGACCCTGACACGGAGTCCCCCTTTAGCGCCGGCTGAACAATGGTGCGCCCGGATTATTGTGCTGTCGATCATTTGCAGGCTGGGGTTGCCACCGCCGCTGTCGTTGAAGGCTTCGAGCAGCAACTCCCACAGGCCGGACAGCGTCCAGCGCCGGAACTGGCGGTAAACCGACGACCATTTGCCGAAATGTTCGTGCAGGTCGCGCCAGGCAACGCCGGTGCGCGCAATCCAGAAAACCCCATCCAGAACAAGGCGATGATCTCTCGGGCGCCGCCCACTGCGCGCGCCACGCTCGATCACGAATGGCTCAAGACAGGCCCATTCCTCGTCGCTCATCAAACCCCGGATCAAGACGGCCTCCCCAAAAGCCACCTTGAATCAGATACTGGACCGCTTGGGAATCCCCTTTGTCAACACGTCCTAGTTGGGTGCAGCTCCAACGATACTATCCACCTGAGTTGTATTGGAAATACTAAGTTAGGAAATGGTAGCAGCTTTAAGGATGAATTTATTATTCGGGTCTCCGAAAGGGATATGATTTACTGGGACACATATGATCACCGATTTAGCGTTGGCTGCCCAGAAAACTATTTATGTAATTTCATAAAAACCGATGCAGCTTTCGAGGAAGTCAGAACTGGCCCTGATAGGTCTCGCTCCAAAATCCACATTGATCGTTATACAGGGGAATATTTGTTGACCGACTATGGCCCCGGTGAAGAATCTAGCAAAAATTTGAAGTCAATGACCGAGGGAATGTGCGCCAAGGTAGCTTCTCCCGAACGCGGAAAATCGAAGTTCTGATTACGGTGACGATTCACACATTACAACTTCCAACTTCTCAGCCAATCGACAGGCGTCCTGAGCGCATACCGATCCCCCTTCCCGCCCAGAAAATCCATGATATCATCCCCCGGCCATGACCATGCTCGACAAATTCATCGCCTTCGCCAGCGCCCTGACCGCCGACCAGCGCGAGTCGGTCGAACAATCGCTTGCAGCATTGATGGAGTCCTGGTCCGCAGAGTTCGATTTTACACCGACCGAACTGGCCGAACTCGAACGCCGTATGGCTGAGCCTAATCCGGAATTTTCCGATCCTGCCGACATAACCAAAATCTTCGGCAAGCCTTTCCGCGCGTGATGAAAGTCATTTTCCGCAGGAAGGCGGAAGACGATCTGCGTGGTATTATGGAATGGTATGAGGGCATTGCTCCCGAATCTGTCGGCAATATCCTTGGCGATATTTACCGCAGCATCGATCAACTGATCGATTTTCCGCGATCAGGCACCAAGGTCCCGAAACAGCGGTTCCGGCGGTTGGTCACTCGCCGGTACCACTTCAAGATTGCCTATGAGATCAACGACGACACCGTCGAAATTGTCGGCATTTTCCGCTTCCAGAACCGCCAAATGTAGCCCCTCACCCCGCAGGCCGCGCCCCGCGCAGGTGAACCGTCCCTTCCGTCCCCGCGATCATGACTGCCTGTTCGGTGCTGCGCTCAATCCGCAGGTAGGACAGCGCCATGGTCGCGATCTGCCAGCGGCCTTCGCGTTTGACGTAGGTTTCCAGATAATGCCCCCAGCCGTGGTTCTGGCTGCCGTCCTCCCAGACGTTGTAATCCTCCAGCGCCCAGACGCCGCTCGCGGTATCCGCGCCGGTGAGGTCAATCTCGGGCATGTGGCCGTGGTGGACGCTCTGGACCATGGGCATGGCGGTGGCATAGGCCATGAAAGCGGTTCGGCCCTCGAAGCGCTCGCCGCCGGCGCGGGTCAGGTCGACGACGATGTCCTCGGCGAAGCAAGAGCCGTAAAGTTCCCAGTCCTTGCTATCGAGCCCCCGGAAATAGCGGGCTTTCAGCTTCTTGATTTCTTCGATGTCGTCCATCAATCGCTCCTCATCAGCATCGCAACGTACCCATAGCGGTCATTTACTACACGTACTGAAAAAAAGTCCCACGCCGTTCAGCTTTGGCTAAGACAAGCAGCGTCACTCTGCTTCGCAGCATCGAGAGGGGATCATCATGGAATATTCGCGCCGCACACTTGCCGCTGTCATCGCTGCCTCGTTTGGACTCCTGAGCATAATTCCTGCAATGGCTGCGTCGGACTATCTGCTCGAACTTGATGATGTCGAAGGCGAGGTTGCCACCAAGACCACCATCGAGCTGGCCTCATGGTCCTTTGGTGCGTCCAATCCGACTTCTGTTGGCTCCAGCGGCATGTCATCCGGTCGCCGACTGCATCGGCCAGTCAGACTTACCTCACCAATGGCCGAAAATGGCTCGGTCAGTGTCGTCACCCCGCGCGACGCTAGTTCAGGCATGGCAAGCGGGCGGCTCGCCTGCGCTGCCGGAAAGCACTTCCCGACGGCAACGCTGTCGCGTGGTGCTCAGCGCTGGGCGCTCACTGACGTTATGGTGTCGTCCTGCGCGAGTGACGGTATGACTCTCTCCTATCGATCCATTACCTCATGGGATCTCAAGACGAACAAGAAATAGGCTGACATCGATACCGGGCCCGCTCAATCTGCCCTCATCAACATCGCGCCGTAACCATAGCCGCCATTCACCGCGATGGCCGTTTTTGCGCCCGGCACCTGCCGCCCGGCGCCCCGGCCCCAGACTTGCGTCGCGGCCTCGTGGATATGGCCAAAGCCGTGGAAGCGCCCGGCGGATAGTTGCCCGCCTCCGGTGTTGAGCGGCAGTTCGCCGTCTATCGCGGTTCGCATGCCCCCTTCGATGAATTGCAACGCCTCGCCGCGTTCGCACAGGCGGACTGCCTCCATCCAGATTGGCACGTGAATCGAAAAGCCGTCATAGATCTGCGCGCAATCAATGTGTTGCGGGGTCATGTCCGTGCGGTTCCACAGCATGTCGCCGCACTTTTCCGCCGGGGTCATGGTGAAATCGCCGGTGGTCAGCCCCTCACCCAGCGTGCCCATCGACATGCCCATCGCTTCGATATGTATCGGCGGATTGCGCAAGTCCTTCGCCGCGTCCTTGGCCGACAGCAGGATCGCGGTCGAGCCATCGATGTGGCTGTCGCAATCGAACAGGCGCAGCGGCGTGGAGATCATCCGCGAGGTCAGATATTGATCGATGGTCAGTTCCCTGCCGCGATAGAGCGCGTTGGGGTTATGCTGCGCATGCCGCCGACCGTTCACTGAAACCCAGCCCAGCTGTTCCTCGCTCGCGCCGTATTTATCGAAATAGGCCTGCGCATACATCGCCCACAGATTGACCGGCGAATGCGCGTGATAGGGCACGAAAAAGGCGTTATTGCCGGGATCGACGCGTTCGCGATTGCCGGTGAGCAAGGTTGCGGCGCGCGAAGTCTGGCGCGCAGAGGCCTGTGCGACCGTGCGGTAACACAGGACATGACGGCACAGCCCGGTGGCAATGGCCATGACCCCCTGAAACAGCGCCGCCATATGCCCCGGGCCTTCATGGCTCGACGGGTTGGTCCATACCGGGCGAATGCCCAGCGCCATCATCGTCTCGACCGTGCCGACAGGCGAGATGCCGCCGCCTTCGGAGGTCTTTCCGGGGTGGCAAATCAAGCCGTCGACATCGCCGACCGAAATTCCCGCATCGGCGATGGCGGCCAGGCAGGCATCGAGGGTCAGTTGCTGCGCAGTGCGTTGCGAAGGCCGTCCCGCTGGCGTTTGGCCGATTCCGCTGATGCATACCTGATGTTCAGGAAGCATCATGTGCCCTCTCCGGGGACGAACATCGGGAGCCAGACATCCTCGTGATGCTCGAAAATCGCGTGTACCCGCATGCCGCTGGCCACACTGTCGGGTGGGGCGAGGACATTGCTGTAAACATACAGCTCCGCCTGCTCGTCGAGCTCGATTGCGGCGATGACAAAAGGTTCATCCAGCCCCGGCAACCAGGCCTGGTGATTAACCGTATAGGTCTTGACCTTGCCCCGGCCTGACACCGGCTGGGGACCGACGGTTTCGGTATGGCAGACCGAACAGATCGGCAGCGGCGGGTGCTGATATAGCCCGCAGATAGCACAGCGCTGAATCAGCAGTTCGCCGCCCTTCCCGCCCGTCCAGAATGGCTCGGTATCGCGGGTAAGCGCGGGGAGCTTGCGCGGCAGTGCGTTCAAAACACGACGCCTTGCACCTTGAGGTCGATAATCGCGTCCTCATCATAGCCCAGATCCGCCAGCACTGCGTCACTATCCGCGCCAAGATCTGGCGAGCGGCGGGCGGGCAGCGCCTGCCCGTCAAACAGCATCGGCAGGCCAACCATCGGGATGCTGGTGCCATCGCCATAGTCGGCGCGCTGGAGATAGCCGTTGGCCTGAACCTGCACATCGGCATGCATCTCGCCGACCTCTTGCACAACATCCCACTGGCCATCCTGCCGGCCCAGAATGTCGCGCCATTCGGCGAGCGTCTTGCTGGCGAACAGGGCCTTGATGTCCGCGTAACAGGCATCGGCATGTTCGCGCCGCGCAGCGCTATCGACATAGCGCGGATCGCTGGCAAGATCGGCTCGGCCCGCTGCTTCGCAAAACCCTGCCCAGTATTTGTCCGCCTGCAACATGCACAGCGCCAGAAACCGCCCGTCACTGGTGCGATAGTTGGCCACCAGCACGTTGAACGGTTTGGGATCAGCCGGACGCGAGAAACGCAGCACGCCATCCTGCGTAGATTGGCAAATCAGCCGCTGCATCGACCACATCGCGGTCCCCAGCAGCGAGACGTCAACCGTGCTGCCTTTGCCGGTGCGCAGCTTCTTCACCAGTGCGGCACAAATTGCTCCAGATAACATCGCGCCGGACGCAGTATCTCCGAATGCCGGTCCGGGAGGGCCAACCGGCCGCGCAGCGCCGTCCTCAGTCATAGTCCCGGAGATCGAGCCACGCGCCCAATAGGAGATCGCGTCGTAGCCGCCCTTCTCGCCCTCTGGCCCGTTGGGGCCAGAGCCGCTGCCACTGGCATAGATGATGTCGGGAAACTTCGCGCGGATGCTCGCTGCATCGATCCCCATCGATCGGCGCGCGGGCGGCAGCAGGTTGGTGAGGAAGACATCGGCATCCGCGACCATCTTCATCAGCACTTCGCGCCCTGCCTCGGTCTTGAGGTCCAGGGTTATCGAACGCTTGCCGCGGTTGTAGCTTTCCCAGCTGAAATCGATCTTGCTGGCATCGCCGCCCATGCCGCCGATCTGCAGGCCGCGTAGCGGATCGCCGCTGGGCGGTTCGACCTTGATCACATCTGCGCCAAGATCGGACAGCATCCCGCCACAGGCCGGAACGAAGGCCCACATGGCCACCTCAACGACCTTGATTCCCTCAAGCGGTTTGCTCATAGCTCTCTCCACGCGTTCGTTATTGTGACGCAAGAAACGAAATGGCGAATCGCGTCAAGCGCGATATGCCGTTCGATGGGAGAGCATAGATGACCAATGCCGGGGCAAACAAGGCCGCACGCGAGCTTGCGATCGAAGTTCCGCTGACCAGCGAACGGGCGCTTGATCCGGCGTGGCTAAGTCTCGCGCTGGACTCAAAGGTGAGCGCGGTTGAACTGGTCGAGACAATCAAAACGGTCGCCACCAAACTGCGCTTTACCGCCGAAGTCGAAGGTGAAGGGCGGCAGGGATTTTGCCTCAAGGGGCTGCTCGATACGGATGCGGCTGGCCGGATGGGCGGGTCAACCTGCGTGCTTGAAGGTGACTTCTACATCAAGGTCGCGCCCACAGTGCAGGTCCGCGTGCCCGAATGCCTGGTCGCAGTGGCTGACCGTGAGGCGCAGCAAGGCGTTATCCTGATGCGCGACCTGATTGATGGCGGCGCGCGCTTTTGTTCAGCGCTCGACCCGTTCAGTGCGGACGACGCAGTGCTCAGCCTCGCCCAATTGGCCTTGCTCCATCAGGGCAGCGCGTTTCTGGATAGCGCGCCATGGATCGGCCCGCGCGCCGCGCAGCTGGCGAAAATGACCTACATCACGCCGGAAATGCTGCAGGAAATGATGGACGGCCCGCGTGCTGATGGCCTGCCCGTGCATGTCCGCAGTGCCGAAAAGCTGATTGCCGGAATGCGCGCGCTGGCTGACCGCGACGCCGCGCGCCCGCAATTCATGATTCACGGTGATAGCCATGCAGGCAATATCTTCCGCACCCAAGACGGCCTCGGCCTGATCGACTGGCAGTTGCTCCAGCGCGGTGGCTGGGCACTCGATCTGGCCTATCATCTGTGCGCGGTGCTCCCCACCGAACTGGCGGAGAAAGAAGAGCGGCGGCTGCTGGAAGTCTATCTGGCTATGATGCGCGCCGCCGGCTGGTCGATGCCGGATAACGAAGCGGCCTGGCAGCAATACCGCGAGAGCGTGATCTATGGCTATTATCTGTGGGCGATTACCCGCCGGGTCGATCCGCCGATCATCGTGCAATTCAACCAGCGGCTGGGCGCGGCAGTTGCGCGGCATGAAAGCCACAAGTTGCTGGGGGTGAGCTGAGCTTCAGGCCAGCACAATCCCCAGCAGGGCCAGCGTCCCCCCCCACGAAACCTTGTCGGCAATGAGGTTATATTCGATCCCCGGCATTCCGCCCTCAGCCGCAGGATCAGTGAACCCGTGGGCCACATCGCCGAATTCGGTGATCTGCCAGTGCGCCCCGGCGGCCACCATTTCCGCGCGAAAGGCAACGGTCTGTTCGGGCGGGCCGAACGGATCGCACGCACCGCACCACACGGCGACCTCGCCCTTGATCTGGCCTGCTTCGGCTGGCGCATAGGTCGTCAGCAAGCCGTGATAACTTACCGCCGCCTTCACATCGCGCCCGCTGCGTGCAAGTTCGAGAACGCACTGGCCGCCAAAGCAATAGCCGATGGCCGCAATCCGTGCCGCATCGACATCACCGCGCGCCGCCGCCGCATCGAACCACGCGGCGGTGCGCGCGCGCAGCACTTCGGGCTTCTGCAACAAGGCGGCATAATGCGCGCCAGCCGCCTCGGGAGCGCTGATGTCCGCGTCTTGCCCGTACATATCGGTGGCAATCGCCAGGTAGCCGAGGTCAGCCAGCTTGTCCGCGATCTGGCTGACCAGATGGCGCAGGCCCAGCGCGCTGTGCATCACCAGCACGGCTGGAAACGGCCCTGCGCCCTGCGGGACGGCAACAAGCCCCTTCAGCGTGACCCCATCATGCACGCAAATCATAGGTTCTAGCTCAGCCACAGTCATTACTCTCCCACCGGTTATAGCGGGCAAGCCTAGCAGTGGCGAAGCGACCTGCAATCCGCTTTATGGCGCTGGCGGCGCAGCAATCGGCTGCGGGGTCTCGATTTTCTCTTTCCCACGAACCTTGGCGCGCAGCCAGCGCCCAGCCGCCGAACGCCACAAGGCGATCACCAGCGCCGCGAGCAGCAACCACGGCAAGGCCACACCAACTGCCATCAGGACAAAGGCCAGCATGGTAGTAAAGCTGTCCCATGCGCCACGCGCCGCATCGCCCACCGGACTGCTGCCGAGGGTGAAGCTTTCATCGCCCGAATAGGAATAGGTCATCGGGGTGTTGGCTAGCTGTTCTTCACCAGCGCTGCGTGTATCGCGCTCTCCAGCCAGTTGTTGGCGAAGCCGTTCGGCTTGCGAGGTCAGCTCGGCGCGTTCACGGTCGGCGATTCCACCTGCGGCCAGTCGCTGCTCGATCCGGGTAAGCTCGGCCTGGCTATCGGCGCTGCGCCGCTGTGATGCGGTAATCTGTATGCCAACGTCAATGCCTTCGATGGCAGCGTCGATCAGCTTTCCCTTGGCCTGATCAACAGCAGCAATGCCTTCCTTGCCGAATGCCCGCGCCAGCTCAGGAGCAAGCTTGAACGACAGTTCAGCCGAGACGCTGTCCTCATCCACCAGTGTGTAGCGCATGCCGGTAATTCGGCAGCGGGTGATGCCCAGCTTCTCGCAGGCGGCAGCATGCTGCTCCTGCACCGCCGAGATCGATGTGCTCGGCAGGACAAAGGCATAGCGATAGCTGAAAGCTACGCCCGGTGCGGCCTGCGGAGATATGCCCGGGGGCGCCAGCGCTGGCGCACCTGCCATCTGACTGCGCGCAGAGTCGGCCGCTTCTTCACGAATATCAGTGGTCGTGGTGGCGCGTTCTTGCTGTGGCGACTGCTGCGAACATCCTGCAAGCGAGATCAAGCCCAGGGCGATGGTGGGTGCGAAGTGACGCATGGGAACCCTCCTGCTGATCGCCCAAATACTGAGCGCTTCGAATGTCTATCACGCAAGTAGAGCTAATCAAGTGCGTTTCGCGCCAGCTCATACTTGCATCACGCGGGCAACAGGTTCTCAATCTTCAGCGCCGCGCAATTGGTGCTTGCAGCGTGTGCAGATCTGGATTAATGAAACGCATGAGTAGCCATTAAAAGCCCGGCTAATCGGGCGCACTGGATGGAGGAAGCCCATGAATACACTTACCGATCTCGCCAGCCCGCCCTCAGCCGAAACCGCAGAGGCCGATTCGGCACCGTTCTTCGTGCGCGGCAAGCTGCTAGAAGGCAGCGACCAGGTCCAGCGCAGCCGCGACCTCGGGGTCGATTTCGCAACGCCGAAACTCGATCTCAATGCTGCGGTTCACCCGCGCAGCGAGGTGCCGCCGCTGCTCAACGTGCCGCTCAGCGAAATCATCGATTTTCTGGTCGAAAGCGGCCAGAAGATGGTCGACGGCAAGAACCCCTACATCGACGCCTGCGTCGAACGGATGGCAAAGGTCAGTCTGCAATCGCGCAAGGCCATCGACCAGCAAATGAAGGGTGCCGTCGCCTATCTCGACAAGAAGGTGCTGTGGGAAGTTGTCGAACAGAACTTCCCCAACCCCAAGGCACTCGACGAATGGGTGCCGCACAACGACCATCAGGGCCGCCGCAGCTTCATCCGCGCCTTTGCTCCGCGTCTGATCCATGTGCTGCCGGGCAATTCGCCGGGCATGGGTATCAAGTCAATTGCCCAGGGCGCCTTGGTGAAGGCGGTCAACCTGTTTAAGATGGCCTCTGCCGACCCCTTCTCGACCGTCGCTTTCCTGCGCACAATGGCCGATGTCGATCCCGATCATCCGCTTGTCCGCTCTATGTCGGCAATCTACTGGCGCGGCGGCGATGAGGCGGTTGAACGCATTATCTACCGCCCGCAGTATTTCGATAAAGTGGTCGCCTGGGGCGGCGGCGATGCAATCGACAATGTGATGAAATACATCGGACCCGGCCTGCATCTGGTCAGCTTTGATCCCAAGACCTCGATCTCGATGGTCGGCAAGGAAGCCTTTGCCGACGAGGCGACCATGGCCAAAGTTGCAGCGCTCAATGCCAGCGACGTCGACATGCTGGGTCAGGAAGCCTGCGTCTCCAGTCGCTTCACCTTCATCGAAGCCGATGCCGAGCAGGCTGATGCCTACTGCAAGCTCCACGCCGATGCCCTGCGCGTGCAGAAGCCGACCGATCTTGATGAACCCCGCCCGCTCGACATGGAGCTCAAGGAGCAGATTGATACCCTGCGGATGATGGACGATGACTACGCGGTGTTCGGCAAGTCCGACGGCCGGGGTGTGGCCATCCGTTCAGAAGAGCCGGTTGATTTCCACCCTTTGCGCAAGACCTCTAACGTGGTTTGCGTGAAGTCGCTCGACGAGGCGATGAAATGGGTCACCGTGGCAACGCAGACCGTCGGCATCTATCCGTTCGACCGCATGGCCGAGCTGCGCGACAAACTCGCCAGCTGCGGGGTTCAGCGCGTTGTCCGGCTGGGCGAAGCAGGCCCCAGTGCGATCGGCAATCCGCACGACGCGATGTATCCGCTGCACCGCTTCGTCCACTGGATGGCAAACGAGGACGGCGTCGAAGGAAGCTAGACTGATCAATCTCCCCCTGTGGCCAATCTGCCGCAGGTCCGGACTGAGTGACGCGAAGAGCCGCGCACGCCTTGACGCGTGCGCGGCTCTTCGCAAGAGGTCCGGGCAACAAGCATCCTGGGAGGAACCATCATGAAATTCAAAACCGCTATGCTGTGCGGCTGCGCGACTCTGTTCGCGGCGGCCGGATTTTCAGGCCCGGCATTCGCTCAAACCAGTGCCGCGACGGAGGCCATCTCTGACGATAGCACCAACGCAGCCGACATCATCGTTTCGGCCCGCCGCCGCGATGAAACCGCGCAGGAAACCCCGGTTGCACTGACCGTGCTCAACGACGCACTGCTTGAGCGCTATGGCGTCAAGGGCATCGCCAGCATTGCCCAGCTCACCCCCGGACTGTTCACCGGCGAAACCTCCGGTTCGATGGGCGGCTCGATTTCGCTGCGCGGCGTCGGCTCGGGCGAAAGCATGGCCTTCATAGATCAGGCTGTTTCGGTCAACGTCGATGGCGTACCGATCAGCTCTGCGCAGATCCTGCGCGCCGCGCAGATGGACCTCAAGCAGATCGAAGTCCTGCGCGGCCCGCAGGCGCTGTTCTTCGGCAAGAACAGCCCCGGTGGCATCATCTCGCTGACCACCGCCAACCCCGGCAACCGCTTCGAGGCGCTGGCCCGCGGCGGCTATGAGGTAAAGGCAGACGAGTGGTATCTTGACGGCACCCTGTCCGCCCCGCTTGGCGAAACTGGCGGCGTGCGCCTTGCCGCACACTATTCATCGATGAAGGGTTACATCGGGATCAACTCACCGGTGCTGCCGGGTGTTACACCTTCCGGCATCAGCCGCCTGCCCAAGCAGGACGAGTTGTTCCTGCGCGGCACCGTCGCATTCGAACCTTCGGACAATTTCAGCATCACGCTGAAGGCTACCTATACTGACACCAAGATGGTCGGCAGTCCCTCCGGCTTCAGCGACATTGTCGCGTGCCCCTATGGCGTTTCGCAGCGCCCCGGCGAAGGCAATCTCAACTGCGCCAATGATGGCGTCATCCTGATCTCGCAGCTGCCAGCCTCGTTCATGGCGCTCAGCCCTTTGCTCGAAAACCCCGATGGCTCACGCAGCAACAAGCAGGTGCTGCTGTCCAGCCAGATCGACCTCAAGCTCGGCGACCAGCTGACGCTGAGTTCGGTGACCGGCTATTACGACGTTCGGGAGCGCACGACGTCCAACGGTGGTTACGGCCCTTACAGCAACAATGGCTTTGCCGTGCGGTACAACAGCGATCAGATTTCACAGGAGCTGCGGCTGGCCTCGAAGTTCGACGGTCCGTTCAACTTCCTGCTCGGCGGCTTCTATGAATCGCGCAATCTCTACACGCTGACGTTCATCGCCGTGCCATTTGGCGGCAACTTCCTGACGGTGCCGCCTGCCCCGACTTCGAACTTTGTCCTGCCGCTGGAATCAACCAACCAGCATCAGACCTCGACTTCGGTATTTGGTCAGGCGATGTTCGACGTTTCGTCGCAAATTCAGCTGACAGCGGGCGGGCGCTACACCCATGAAGTGAAGAACCTCAAGGACTTCACGGTGAACGGCACCGATGTCACCAAGCAGGCCACCTATCCGGGCGGGCCGAACCCCAAACTGGTGTTCAACAACTTTTCGCCCGAAGTGACCGTCACGTGGAAGCCCAATTCCGATATGATGCTGTTTGCATCATGGAAGCGCGGGTTCAAGTCGGGCGGCTTCGACGCCGGTTTCACCAATGGTGCAATCCTCACCGCGCTGCGGCAGGCAGGTGGCCAGACCTTCCGCCCAGAAAAGGTAGAGGGCGCAGAAGTCGGTTTCAAATCGACCCTGATGGACCGCCAGTTGACGTTTAACGTCACCGGCTTCCTCTATGACTACAAGGACTTGCAGGTTTCAGTGTTCGACACCATCGCCCGTGCCTTCCGCCTAGAAAATGCGGCAAAGGCGCGAGTTCAGGGTATTGAAATCGACACCAGCTTCCGCCCGCGCAGCGTGCCGGGGCTGGACCTTCATGCCTCCGCTGCGTTCAACGACGCAAAGTACCGCGAATATGTGGGTGACTGTTACGCCGGTCAGACTGTTGCTCTGGGGTGCAACCTCAATCTCAATGCCACGACCGGCCTGTTCACCGCGCAGAATCTGGGCGGGCGGCAGTTGCGGAAAGCTCCCAGCTTTTCGGCAAACCTTGGGGCCTACTATGAGTTCCCGGTCAGCTCGGGCTTGATGATGAGCCTGTCTTCGGACGCGTCCTATTCGAGCAGCTATAACGTCGGCACCCAGCTTCAGCCGATTGCCAAGCAGCCCGCATTCGCCAAGATCGACGCGACCATGCGCCTGTTCAGCGAAGACAAGCGCTGGGAGTTCGCGCTGATCGGCCGCAACCTCACTGACAAGCGCAACCTCGTCAACGGGATCGACCGTACCGGCACCGGCGGCGCGAAGGGCTCCACCACGGCAAGCTGTACCGCTGCCGGACAGGCAGGCTGCATCGCCACGGCCGATCTGATCGGAACGCCCACCTTGCCCCGTACGGTCGCTCTGCAGGTCACGTTCAAGTATTGATGAACCACTGGCCTGGCTTCCCCGCATCATCAGGTGCGGGGAAGCCACCAAATTATTTAACACGGATAAGGTAACTAATTATCTCCCTCGTGGTGCGTTTGTGCGGGACATCGGCATATCTCTCGCGTATTGAAACGCCATAAGTAACAAATGGTGATTCGCCATGAGAGGAGCGCAGCATGATCTGCAACCTGCCCGGTAGCTGGGATATCGAAGTCGATCTGGTCGCCATCGGTTCTGGCATCGGCGGCCTCGGCGCGGCAATCACGGCGCATGATCATGGTGCCAGTGCGGTGGTGCTGGAGCGCGCGGACCAACTCGGCGGCGTCACCGCGCTGTCTCTTGGCGAATGCTGGATTCCGGGCAACGATCTAGAGGCCGAACTCGGCATCGAGGATTCACCAGAGAGCGGCTTTCGCTATCTCAAGCGGCTGGCAATGGGCTATAATGAGGATCTCGCCACCCTCAACCTGACCGTCCATGCCCGCGAGGCAATGCGCTGGTTCACTTCGGCCATCGGGCTGAAATTCATGGTAATCCGCGATTGCCCCGACTATTATTACGGCCACAACAACGACGCTGTCAAAGAGGGGCGCCTGCTCGAAGTAGAGCCCTTCGACGCCAAGACACTGGGCAAGTGGCAGGAGCTTACCCGCGTTTCGCCGGTAGTGCCTTACGGCATGACCCATCCCGACATGATGAAGCCCGGCGGCTCGGCCAACATGGCCAAGTGGGACTTTGCATTGATGGGCGAACGGCTGGCCAATGACATTCGCTGTCTGGGTGCCGGACTTGCCGCCTCTTTCGTCAAGGGCGCGGTGGACCGCGGCATTCCGCTGCACACCGGCATGAATGCGGTCGAACTGATTGCCGATGGCGAGCGCGTGGTCGGGGTGCGCTGCGAAAAGGATGGCCGCGATGTGTTCGTGCGCGGCGCGCGCGGCGTCGTCGTCGCGGTATCGAGCTATGAACGCAATGCCGATCTCAACAAGACGCTGGCGCAGCAGCTTGATCTGGGCACCATGGTGTTTGCAACAATCGATGGGGCGAACTTCCGCCTCACCGGCCCGCTCGGCGCGCGGGTGGCCAAGGTGCCCGATGTCACCTTGCTGGGTGTGCGCGTACCGGGCGAGGAAATGGAGGATGGCTCGGTGCTGACCCGCAGTGTCATGGCGCAGATCGGCCTGCCGCACACCATCGTCGTCAACCGCACCGGTAAACGCTTTGGCAACGAAGCCTTTTACCGCGAATTCTTTGCCAAGACCGACGCCATAGACGGCTCGACCCAGACCCACGCCAACTTCCCGAGCTGGGCCATCATCGATAGCCAGGCCCGCGAGAAGTATATTTTCGGCGCAGTGCCGCCCGGACAGGATTTCCCCGAAGGCATGGCGGTAAAGTCTGACAGCATCGCCGGGCTTGCTGGTGCCATCGGCTGTGATCCGGCCACCCTCGAAGCCACCGTGGCGCGCTTCAACCTCCATGCCGAAAATGCCGAAGATCCCGATTGGGGCCGCGGCACCCATCCGTGGAGCGCCTATATGAGCGGCGACCCGCTGCACAAGCCGCATCCCAATCTCGGACCTCTGCTCAAAGCCCCGTTTTATGCCATCGAGTTGTGCCGCATGGGCGGCAGCGCGATCCCCTCGACCGGGGTTGTCGCCGATCACCATTGCCGGGCGATGGACTGGCTG
>JANPPM010000237.1:0-3871 GCA_031428495.1 Novosphingobium sp. | reverse complement strand
GAACGGGCCGGTGAGATTTACCGCCAGCATCCGGTCCCAGCTTTCGGGATCAAGCTCGTCGATCAGCTTGGTGTCGAGAACTCCCGCCGCATTGACCAGCCCATCGATGCCGCCAAGCGCATCGCCTGCCTGCGCGACGATTTGCTGCACTTGTGTCCGGTCGCTGACATCGCAGCCATAGCTGGTCCCGCCAACCGTGCTGGCGACGTGGGCAGCGCCGGACCCGTTGCGGTCCAGCAAGGCCAGTGTGGCACCTTCGCGGGCAAATAGTTCGGCAATTTCGCGCCCCATCCCGCTGGCGGCTCCCGTTATCAGGATCTTGCGGTTGGCCAATCTGGAACCCACGGTGCTCTCCTGCTGTGCGCGTTGTGTTTATTCGGTGTCATTCGCTCTTGCCCGGTTCAAGGTCACGGCACCAACAATCAGATCGAACAGTTCGGCGGGCAGATCATGCCCCATGCCGTTCACTTCGAGCAGCCAGGCGCCCGGAATGTTGCGGGCAATGTCAGCGGCGTTCTCGATTGGTAGCAATGGATCGTCGACGCCGTGGATCACCAGCGTGGGGACTGAAAGGCTGCGCAACTGCTCGCGCCGGTCGGACGCGCCGCGCGAGGCTGCTAGCTGGCGAGCTGCGCCTGCCGGGTTCCAAGCGCGGTCGGCTGCGCGCGCGGCGAACTGGCGCAGTTCGGCTTCGGGTGCCGGATAGGCTGGACTTCCCAGCACGCGATTGAGCGCCACCTGATGGGCCAGAAAAGCTTCACGATCATCATTCGGATTGGGCGGGCGGCGGCTCAACATGCCAATGGCATCAGGGGTTGATGGCGGCATCGCCGCGTTTCCGCTGGCCGACATGATGATGTTAAGCGACAGCACCCGGGCGGGGTGCGTGATTGCCAGCATCTGCGCGATCATCCCGCCCAGCGAAACGCCTAGAATATGCGCCTTGGCTATCCCGAGCGCGTCTAGCAGCCCGGCCGCGTCCGCCGCCATGTCGCTGATCGTGTAGGGCAGTTCCGGCTCGTGGCCCGCTGCCCTTGCTGACAAAACTTCCGCCATGTCGGGAATTGGCGCGCCATCCATGTGGCTTGAAAGGCCGATGTCGCGGTTGTCAAAGCGCAGCGTGCGGAAGCCCGCGTGCATGAATTGATCGCACAGTTCGTCTGGCCAGCGGATGAGCTGTGCGCCCACGCCGTGGATCATCATCAGCACCGGAGCGTCGTCTGTACCCGCCAGCTCGTACTCGATCTCGATACCGTTCGCTTGGGTGCTGGCCATACGGTTCACCCGGCCTGTTCGTCAAAGTCCTGCCATCTTACGCTGGCAAGCTGTGCGGTGAGTTCTGAGAGGGTGCTGGTATCGAGCGTCGGGGTGCCGGTCTTGTCGAGATACCAACTCGTGCAGCCGCCGGTTCCCCAGACCGATCCCCTGGCCTTCTCGCGGATCGCCTCCAGCCATTCGCGGCTGGGCTCCGCACGCGGCGAAAGCAGGGCGCTGGTTGCGGCGATGCGGTCGACGAGTTGCAGGATATAGTCGACCTGCACTTCGGCAATGCCGACAACAGACGAGGTGCCGCCCGGCGAATAGGGCCCGTTGATCATCAGGAAATTGGGCATGTGCGGGATCATAATGGCCCGGTAGGTCAGCGGCAGGTCGGCCCACACCTGGTCAAGCGTTACGCCGCCACTGCCGGTGACCGTCATCGGCCGGATATAGGCGTGGGCATCGAATCCGGTGGCTAGCGCCAGAACATCAAGTTCGTGGAGCACGCCGCCCTTGGTGACGACGCCTTGCGGCACGATCCGTTCGATCGGATCAGTCACCACGTCTATGCTGGGATGCTGCACTGCCTCATGGAAGCCATCGGAAAAGACCAGCCGCTTGCAGCCCACCTCGTATGTGGGGGTGAGCTTGGCGCGCAGTTGGGGATCGCGGATGCTGGCGTGCGCGTCGATACAAACTTGATCACGCGCCCTGCGTCCTTCCTCTGAACTGGTTGCGGCCTTGCCGCGTGCCTCCGTCTCGCTGCGCAACTGCTGGTAATAGCGCTGCCAGTGCTTGCCTGAGAGTTTGAAGGCCAGCCTGCGCCACCACGGATTGGGCGTGTCCTGCACTGGATAGACCCACTGCGCCGTGCGCTGGAAAACCGAGAGCTTTGCCACTTTGCCGGACAGCGCCGTGACGATCTGGGTCGCGCTCGAACCTGTGCCAATCAGGCCGATGCGTTTGCCCGCAAGCTCGACCGAGGTGTCCCAGCGCGCGGTGTGGAACTTTGGCCCGGCGAAGCTCTCCAGACCCTCGATCTGCGGCATGACCGGCTTGTGGAGTCGCCCGGCGGCGGCAATAACGATATCGGCGATGTGCTCTTCGCCGCCAGCGGTTTTAACATTCCACTGGCTGCCTTCAAATTTAGCAGACACGACCTCGGCGTTATAGTGGATCAGGGGCAGAACGCCCCGCTGGCTGGCCACGCGGTGATAGTATTTCCAGATATCCGGGCCCTTGGCATAGCGCGAGCGCCAGTCGGAATTGCGCGCGAAGGAATAGGAATAGAGGTGGGCGGCGACGTCGCAAGCGACGCCCGGATAGACATTGTCGCGCCATGTGCCGCCCATGGCTGCGGCCTTTTCCAGAATGACGATGTTGCGATAGCCGCGCTCGAGCAGCTTGATCGCCATCAGAACACCAGAAATCCCTGCTCCGATAATGACAAGCCGTGCGGCTGTACCCTTGCCCTTGACCTGCGCTTGCTCGCTCTTGATGTGTTCGTCCTGCTTCATTTATGCGATCCTGCACGGTGGGCACCTCACGGTACGGTAATTTTGTTATACAGCCGTAGCATTGTATTTAAGCTTGAACGACGGCAGAGTTCAAGCACGTCACCATGCAGCGCAAAAAAGGGACCACTGGTTCATGCTCACCGTCCACCATCTTGGCGTCTCGCAATCCGAACGAATCGTCTGGCTATGTGAAGAACTGGGCATTGCCTATGAACTCAAGCGCTATGACCGCGATCCGCAGACGCGGGCCGCGCCGCCTGAGTACAAGGCCTTGCACCCGCTCGGCGCCGCGCCTGTTATTACTGATGGCGACGTTGTTATCGCCGAGTCAGGCGCTATCGTCGACTATATCATCGCACGGCACGGGGGAGGGCGACTGGCGGTAGCGCCCGATGCGGCCAGCTATCCCGACTATATCTACTGGTTCCACTATGTGAACGGGACGCTGCAACCGGCGGGCATGGTCACCATGATGCTCTCGCACACCGGATTGCCGCTGGACGGGCCGTTCATGCAGGCTATGGCTGGCCGCTATGCCCGTGCCTTACAGGCTGTCGAAGACCGGTTGGGCAAGGCTGATTTTCTCGCCGGTGCTAAATTGACAGCCGCCGACATCATGGTGGTTTTTACGCTGACCACGATGCGCCATTTCAGCGCCTTCGATTTGTCAGGGTACCCCAACATTCTGGCTTACCTCCAACGGATCGGACAGCGACCGGCCTACCGAGCGGCGATGGCAAAGGGCGATCCGGGCATGGAACTGCTGCTCACCTGAGAGCTGTTCAGATCAGACCGGGAACGATCCGTGCTCTCACCGATTTGGCATAGTCGACATATTCGGGGTCTTGAAGCAGGAAGCGTTCTTCTTCGATTGCGCGCAGGTAGAGCAGCACCCAGCAGGTCGCATAGATCACCAGGTTCCAGGCCGAGAAGAACAGCAGCAGAAAGCCGACGTGGTTGAGCAGATAGCCGGTGTACATCGGGTGGCGAACGAACCGATAGGCACCGCCTTTCTTGACCCCGCGGTTGGCCGGAACCAGCCCGAAACTGCGGCGCAGTGACAGCTTGGCGGCCAGCGCAATCGCTGTGCCGGT
>JANPPM010000236.1:0-9163 GCA_031428495.1 Novosphingobium sp. | reverse complement strand
GTTGAAGGCGCGATTGAGCAGGCCGATCTCGTCCGCGCCCGTGCGGCCCTCGATCCGCATGGCAAAATTCCCGCTGCCAACGCGGCGCGCAGCATCGACCAGTTCATGCAGCGGCTTCACCTGCCGGTCGGCAAAGCGCAGTGCCAGCCAGACAAAGAAGCCTACCAGTGCCAGTGACAGCACGAACAGCGCCAGATTGAACCGCAGCTGCAACAAACGCGCGCGCTGGGTCAGAACTTCATAAGCTGTCACGATATTCTCGGCGCGCTGGCCTTGACTGAATGCCAGTAGGTCTGAGACCCGCGCGGTATAAAGATAGACGCCAGAACGCCGGTCTATCGGCGTAATGGCCTCAATCTTGTTGGCATTGGCGATAACAACCATCTGTTCTCCGCCGTCAACACGGCGCAGGACTTCCGGCGAAATGCGCTGGCGATTGGTGTTGCTCTCCGGATCGACAATTGCGGCAATGCGCAGCTGACCATCCTCGCCCTTCTGCACGATGGCCGATTCATTGAGCTTGCGATTGACCACTTGATACGAATAAAACTCAGCGAATGACGGGCTGGCGATCGACTCCTGGCTCAAATAAGTGCGCAAATCGGCAGACATGGCCGTGGTTTCATTGCCGACATCGCGCTGCGTCTGTTCGTAATAGCCGCGCGCCAGCTTGTTGGCGTTTTCCAGCAACCCGCGCGAGCTATCCGAAAACCAGAATTCAGCGCCTGACTGGAACAGCCACGAAGCAAAGATGACCACCAGCAGGGTCGGGATCGCTGATATCATCGAGAACAGGAACACCAGTTGGACATGCATCCGGCCCGATCCGCCAACTGTCTCGGCGGCACGGCGCAGCGCAAGCCTGCGTCCAAGCAATACCAGAATGGACATTCCCGGAACCAACATGCCAATGAGCAGGGTCGCGGTGAGTTCTGAGGGCAGCAATTGGCCCTTGGCTGCCTTCCCGGAGATGGTTTGCCAGGTTATCGCTGTCATCAAAACGAATGCGACGACTGCGATGACTTCGATCACCGCGAAGAAATTCGCTCGCCGTGCGGCGACCTGCGCCCGCCGCCACCATCGGGGCCAACGCCGTCTGCCAGGAGCAATTTCAGCTATCATAGTTGCCGCATTACAACAGTCCTGTGGCGGAACTGCAAGGAATTTTGGCGGTCCACCCTATCAATTGCGGCGCGAATAGCTGTCCGGGTTGATAGTCAACTCGCTCAGGCGCTTACGCAGCGTGTTCCGATTTATTCCGAGCACTTGTGCGGCGCGCAGCTGATTGCCTCCTGTTTCCCTGAGAACTGCGGCAAATAGCGGCTGCTCAAAGGCGGCCAGTGCGCTGTCGTAAACTGTGCCGGGCTCCGGACGGGTGATTTGAAGCCAATGCGAAACAGCCGCCTCAAAGCCAACCTCACCTGCGCCGACGGAGTGATCAGGTGCGCGGATCTGTTCGAGCATGGGCAATACCGATGCCCGGTCGATCAATTCATCGCGTGCCAGCAGTGCGAGACGGTAGATGAAATTCTTGAGCTCACGAACATTACCGCGCCACGGCTGTTCGGCGAGCACTTGCGCGGCATCATCGTTCAATCGGTGACGGGGCAGGCCTTCGCTGGCAGCAAGCTGCAGGAAATGCCGCGCCAATGCTTCGACATCATCGGGCCGATCGCGGAGCGGCGGCAGTTCTATCGGCACAACGTTGATCCGGTAGAACAGATCTTCTCGGAACTGACCTGCCGCAATCATCGGTGCAAGGTCGCGATTGGTCGCGGCAACAATGCGGGCATTGATCCGCACTTCTTCGCGCCCGCCCACCCGGCGAATGCTCCCCGATTGCAGTGCGCGCAGCAGACGGGTTTGCGCCTGCAACGGCATATCGCCGATCTCGTCGAGGAACAGGGTGCCTCCCTCGGCTTGTTCGAACTTGCCGATATGCTGCGCAACTGCGCCTGTGAAAGCCCCCTTCTCGTGCCCGAACAGCTCGCTTTCGATCAGCTCTGCGGGGATGGCTGCGGTGTTGATCGCAACAAACGGCCCAGCGGCGCGGTGGCCCAACTGGTGGATCGCTTCGGCGACCAATTCCTTGCCAGTTCCCGATTCGCCAAGGATCAACACCGTCAGATCGTTGCGCAACACGCGCGTGATCATGCGGTACACCGCCTGCATCGGCGCGCTGCGACCAACCAGCGGCAGCGCCTGGCTCTCATCGTCCTCTGATTCCGCCTGATCCGCTGCAGCGCTTTTGCCGACCGCCTGGCGCACAGTCAGTGCCAGTTCGTCGATATCGAACGGTTTGGGGAAGTATTCAAAGGCCCCGGTGCCACTGGCCCGGACTGCGGTATCGAGCGTATTCTGCGCCGACAGAATAATTACCGGCATGGCGGGATGCAGCGCCCGGACTGCATCCAGCGTGGCAATGCCGTCACCGTCCGGCAAGATAACGTCGGTCACAAGCGCAGTGAAGCGGCCGGTTTGCAGCTGCTTGTCACGCTCGCTGATGCTGGCACAGTGGGTTACCTTGAAGCCCTCCGCCTCCAGTGCAGCGGTTATGACGATGGCAATCGACGTGTCGTCCTCGACCAGCAAAATACTCATGCCGCCCGCTCTCCCTTTTCCTTGCGGGCTCTGCTCTCGACCGCGAGTGGCAGATGCAGTCGGAAATGGGTCCAGCCGCCCGCATCGTCTCGTTCATGGCTTATCCGGCCGTTCATCTCGCCGACCAATTTGCGCACCAGCGCGAGCCCAAGGCCCTGCCCGCTCTTTTTGGTGGTGACGAAGGGATCGAATATGCGCTCGCGCATCGCTGGCTCGACGCCAGGTCCGTTGTCGCTCACCCGCAGTTCGATCGGCAGGCGCACCGGCTTTTCACCAACCGAAGAGTGGAGCTGTAAGCCGCTGGCAAAACGGGTGCGGACAATAACGCGCGAACGCGGGGCTGTACCGCAGGCCTCGCGGGCATTGGCCAGGAGGTTGATAAGCACCTGCACCAGCACATCGGCGTTACCCATGACCGGCGGCAGCGAAGGGTCGAACTCTTCCTCGATTCGCGCTGCCTTGCCGCCAGCTGCGCCCAGGATTGCGCTGGCGCGGCGCACGGACTCGTGCAGGTTGCAGGGTTCAAGTACCGCAGTGGTGCGGCGGCTCAGGGTCTGCATCTGATCGATCAGCTTTGCGATCCGGTCGACCTCATCGGCGATCAGCCGGGTGAGCGATTGATCGCCCTCACCCAGTTTGCGGCCCAGTAACTGTGCTGCTCCTCGAATGCCAGCGAGCGGGTTCTTTATTTCATGGGCGAGCACTTCAGGCGCGCGCAGCAAGGCATCGTCCGCGCCGCCGGAATCCTCTCCCATGGCTTCCGCCGCGCTGGAATCATGCAAGGTCAGCACCTGCCAACCCGGCGCGTCGACCACCGGTGCGGCTGTAACGTCGAGCCTGCGCGTGCCCATACCGGGGACCGTCACATCGATTTCCCGTGCGGAAACTGGCGTGTCACTGTCGCTCAGCCGTTCGGCAAGGCGGGGATTGTCGAAGGCAAGAGCATCGAGCAGCCGCCTTCCGGTCAGGCGGCGAACGCTTTGGCCGAGGAACTGCTCAGCCGCTGGATTGACCGAGGCGATCTTTTGCCCCGGTGCCAGCAGCATGACCGCCAGCGGCAGGCTGGCAAGCTGGCGCTGGGCATCAGGAGGAGTGGTCATGCCGCCTGTTGCTGAAGTGGCGCGTCAGCGAGCAGCGGTGCATAGAATTCGCTGAGCGCGCGGACCACGGCGGCGGCATCGTCAATGAAGTTCACCCGGTTGCGGAATTCTGCAGAGCCGGGCAGACCCTTGGTGTACCAGCCGAGGTGCTTGCGGGCCATCTTGACCCCGGTCTCGGTGCCATAGTGTGCCAGCATGGCATCGTAGTGCTCAAGCAGCAGCGCGAACTGTTCTTCGAGTGATGGGTCGGCCAGTGCGGTGCCGTGGCGCAGCCAGTGCATCGCCTGCCCCAGCAGCCATGGCTTGCCATAGGCCCCGCGTCCGATCATCGCGCCGTCTGCGCCAGACTGTTCCAGGGCGCGCGCCATATCGCCAATCGTGCAGATGTCGCCATTGACGATCACCGGCAGCGAAACCACGTCCTTGACCGTGCGGACGAAGGCCCAGTCAGCCTCGCCCCTGTACATCTGATTGCGGGTGCGGCCATGGACGGTGATCATCTTCGCGCCCAGATCCTCGGCGATGCGCGCCAGTTCAGGGGCGTTGAGGCTGTCATGGCACCAGCCCATACGCATCTTGACCGTCACCGGCACATCGACTGCATTGACCGTCGCCTCGATCAGCCGCGCTGCCAGCGGCAGGTCGCGCATCAGCGCCGAACCCGCATCGCCATTGACCACCTTTTTAACCGGGCAACCCATGTTGATGTCGATAATCGCCGCGCCGCGATCGGCGTTGAGCTTCGCCGCCTCGGCCATTTCCGCGGGCGAGCAGCCCGCAAGCTGGAGCGAGACCGGCTCTTCGAGCACATCCCACGCCGCCTTTTGCAGCGACTGTCGCGTTTCGCGGATCATCGCAGGCGACGCGATCATCTCGGTGACGTTCAGGCCCGATCCGAACCGGCGCACCAGTTTGCGGAATGGCATGTCGGTGACGCCAGTCATCGGCGCGAGAATGACCGGGCAGTCGACAAGGACCGGCCCGATAAAAATCGGCTTGAGTACGGGCGGAGTTGGAAGCGTAGTCATAAGGGTGCCTAAAATTTGGGCAGCACATAGGCAATTGCCCTCGGTTCGGCAAGCGGTTACCCGCGCATACGACATGGCTGAACCCTCCCCCCCTTTCCGCGCCGCCGCGCTGGTGGTCGCCGCTGGACAGGGCTTGCGTGCCGGTCAACCGCTGCCCAAGCAATTTGCCCGCTGGCGCGGAAAGCCGGTGGTACGGCATTCGGTTGAAGCACTGGCTCAGGCCGGGATTTCGCCGATCATCGTGGCCATTCCTGACGGGGCTCACGAAATTGCCAGCGAGGCACTCGCGGGAATAGATGGAGTCCGGCTCGTTACCGGAGGCGTTACCCGGCAGGACTCCGTGCGGCTCGGACTTGAAGCGTTGACAGTACACGCACCCGCGCTGGTGCTGATCCATGATGCCGCGCGGCCAGTGCTTCCCGGTGCAGTGATCGACCGCTTGATTGGCGCGCTTGGCTCACACATGGCGGCGATCCCGGTGCTCCCCGTGGTCGACAGCCTGGCGCAGGAGAGCAATGGCTTGATGGCGGGGGCCGCAGACCGCGAGACTCTGCGCCGCGTGCAGACACCGCAGGCCTTTCATTATCCCGCCATACTTGCAGCGCATCAGAGCTGGATTGGTGCGGCCAATGCCGGTGATGATGCGCAGGTTGCGCGTGCCGCGGGTATTGCGGTCGCGATGATTCCAGGAGACGAGCTGTTGCAGAAGCTAACCTATGCGGAGGACTTCGCCCCCGCAACTCCGCCGATGCGCGTTGGCACGGGGTATGACGTGCACCGCCTCGAGCCGGGCGAGGAGTTGTGGTTGTGCGGCATCAAGATCGACCATGATCATGGCCTATCAGGACATAGTGATGCCGATGTCGCTATCCATGCGCTGGTAGATGCGTTGCTCGGGGCAATCGGCGCCGGCGACATCGGCCAGCATTTCCCGCCGAGCGATTCGCAATGGCGCGGCGCACCATCGCACAGGTTTCTTTCCCATGCCGCTGCGCTCGTCAGCGAGGCTGGCTATGCAATCGGCAACATCGATCTGACGCTGATTTGCGAAGCGCCGAAAATTGGCCCTCACCGCGAAGAAATGCGGGAAAAGCTGGCACAACTGCTTGGCATTGACACTGCGCAGGTTAGCGTCAAGGCAACCACCACCGAGAAATTGGGCTTCACTGGCAGAGGCGAAGGAATCGCCGCACAGGCTGCCGTCGCCCTCATTCTCAACTGATTGGAGCGAAGACAATGCGCGCATTGGCATACCTTGCAGCGGTTACCCTCGCAGTATCTCCTGTGGTTGCACAGGCAGCCGAGCAGCCCTGCCTGACGGCCGCGGAATTCAACTCGCTGGCAAGCTATGCCCTGCCCAGCCTGATCACTGGAACGACTGAGCGCTGCGGCCAAACTCTTCCTGCTGACGCCTGGCTGCGCCGTAACGGCAGCGATCTGGCAGCACGATATACCACGCGCAAATCGGCTGGGTGGCCAGCAGCCAAAGCCGCCTTTCTCAAATTCGGCGGCACTTCAGGCAATGCCGAGGCAAACAATCTGCTGCGGTCCCTGCCAGACGCTTCGCTGCAACCGATTTTTGACACTGTGATTGCAGGGCTGGTCAGTCAGAAGATGCCTACTGAACGGTGCGGTACGGTTGATCGCGTATTGCGCTTGCTGTCCCCGCTGCCGCCGGAAAACACTGCCGAATTGATTGCGCTTGTCGTTGGACTTGGCGCGAAGAGCGGTGGCACCAAAGTTGGTGCATTCAGTCTTTGCCCAGCCTGATGACAAATTACCTTCTTCCTGACGACATCGCGCAATTGGCCGCGCGAGTGATTGCCGAAAACCTTGCTGCGGGTCGCACAATTGCGCTCGCCGAGAGCTGCACCGGCGGGCTGGTCGCGGCCGCGCTGACCGAGATTGCGGGATCGTCGGCGGTGCTCGACCGGGGGTTTGTGACCTATTCGAACGCGTCAAAGCGTCAGATGCTGGGGGTTCCCGAGGATATTCTCGACACCTTCGGTGCGGTTTCGATCGCGACGGCTTGGGCAATGGCGCAAGGCGCCCTGGCGCGCAGCGATGCCGATGTCGCGGTTGCAATCAGCGGAATTGCCGGGCCTGATGGCGGTTCTGCGCAAAAACCGGTCGGCACCGTCGTCTTTGCCCGGGCGATTCGCGGTGTCGAAGATATCGATGCCGAGGAGCAACGCCTCGATGGATCAAGCCGCTCCGAAGTGCGGCGTCAGGCCACGCTGGTCGCGCTGGAGCTGTTGCTGCCGTAAAGCGCATCGGCGCGCTCTTCGAAGGCAGCGACCATCTTGCGGAATGCCCGGTCGACATATTGCCCGGCCAGCTTTTCAAACAGGGCATTGCGAAAGCTGAAGCTCACCGAAAAATCTATCTCGCAGGCATTGTCGCCCAAGGGCCGGAACAGCCAGACATTGTCGAGATCGCGCATTGGCCCATCTAGGTATTGAACTTCGATCCGCTCAGGCCGCGCCTTGGTGACCTTCGAGGTGAATTTTTCGCGCAGGCTTTTGAAGCCTACCAGCATGTCGGCAATCATCTCGCTACCATCATCAGACCGCACGCGGGTTGCCGCCACCCAAGGCAGGAATTCGCCATAGCGCGATACATCGGCCACCAGATCGAACATCTGTTCGGCGCTGTATGGCAGGCGGCGGGTTTCTTGGATCGACGGCATCGGCGCAGACGTCAGCGTTGCCGGGCCAATTGCGCGTCGCGCGCGGCGCGCATGGTGCGGAAATCGTCGCCCGCGTGATAGCTTGAGCGGGTAAGCGGGCTGGAGGCGACCTGGAGAAACCCCTTGGCCCGGGCAATCGCACCAAAGGCATCGAAGGCCTGCGGCGTGATGAAATCGATCACAGCCGTATGCTTTGGCGTGGGCCGCAAATACTGGCCCATGGTCAGAAAATCGATCTGGGCGCAGCGCATGTCGTCCATCACCTGGTGAACTTCCAGCCGCTCCTCGCCCAGCCCCAGCATGATGCCGGACTTGGTGAAAATCGCTGGGTCATGCCGCTTTACCTGCTCAAGCAAGCGCAGCGATGCGTAATACCGCGCACCGGGCCGGATCGTCGGATAGAGTCGGGGCACGGTTTCCATATTGTGGTTATAGACGTCGGGCCCGGCGGCGACGATCGCTTCAACCGCCGCCTCCATCCGCCCGCGAAAGTCGGGGGTGAGGATCTCGATTGTCGTTTTCGGCGTGGTCCGGCGCAGGGCCTCGATCACCTTCACGAACTGCCCTGCCCCGCCATCGGGTAAATCATCGCGGTCAACCGAGGTAACGACGATATGTTCGAGACCCAGCTTTGCTGCGGCCTCGGCAACATGCTCTGGCTCAGCCGCATCGACCTTTCCAGGCATCCCGGTCTTGACGTTACAAAAGGCGCAGGCGCGGGTGCAGGTGTCACCCAGGATCATCACCGTGGCGTGCTTCTTGGTCCAACACTCGCCGATATTGGGGCAGGCGGCTTCTTCACACACCGTATTCAGATTGAGCGAGCGCATCAGGTCGCGCGTTTCGCCAAAGGCTTTTGATGTGGGCGCCTTGACGCGAATCCAGTCGGGCTTGCGCTGAGGTACGGCTTGCGGGGCAGAGGACAGGTCGTTCATTGCGCCCAGATAGGCGCAAGACTTGCAGCTTGCCATAGGCAATTGCCGCCTGCATGGAGCGACCATGTCACAAGCACCTGTCACCGAACTCGATACCCTGATCGCGGGCTACCATCGCTTTCGCGAGAATGCCTGGGCTCCCAACAAAGAACGCTGGCGGACACTGCGCGATGGACAGTCACCCGGCGTGATGGTGATTGCCTGTTCGGACAGCAGGGTCGATCCTGCGCAGATCTTTGACGTCGACCCCGGCGAGATTTTTGTTGTCCGCAATGTCGCGGCGCTGGTGCCGCCGTTTGAGACGACGCCCGGCCATCACGGCGTATCGGCTGCGCTCGAATTTGCGGTTCAGGTTCTGCAGGTAAGCCAGATTGTTGTTATGGGGCATGGCATGTGCGGTGGCTGCAAGGCAGCGCTGACCCAGGAGCTACACGGAACCGAGCCCGGAGAAGGCGGCTTTATTGCTGATTGGATCGCCATGCTGGACGAAGCGCGCGAACCGGTTGCCCGCCAATATGGCACGGAAGGCCGTGACGCCGAACGCGCCATGGAACATGCCGGCGTGCGGGTCAGCCTCCAGAATTTGCGCACTTTCCCCTGCGTCCGCCGCAAGGAGCGTGACGGCGAGCTCAAGCTTTCTGGTGCATTCTTCGCGATTTCGGACGGTTTGCTGCATTTGCTCGACGAAACCACGGGCGAGTTTCAGGCGGTCAGTTGATCGCTAGCCAAGGCGCAAAGCAAAAGGGCGGCAGTTGCCCGCCGCCCTTCGCATTTATCCGCTAATTTTTCTCAGGAAGCAGGGGCTGTTGC
>JANPPM010000235.1:0-2808 GCA_031428495.1 Novosphingobium sp. | reverse complement strand
GATTGCCACATTGAAGGCCGCGTCTCCAGTGCCATCTGGTCCAGCGGCATCTATTCGTCCGATTGCACCGCAATAGGCCCCGCGCGCGTCGCGTTCGGTCTCGGCGATCAGTTCCATTGCCCGGATTTTCGGCGCGCCGGTGATCGAGCCGCAGGGGAACAGGGCGCGGAGCATATCGACCGCGCTCAAACCTCGACGCAATCGGGCACGGACAGTGGAAACCATCTGGTGCAGCGTCGGATAGGTCTCGACCGCGAAGGCATTCTCGACTTTTACGCTGCCTGGGACGGCAATCCGCGACAGGTCGTTGCGCATAAGATCGACGATCATCAGATTCTCCGCGCGTTCCTTGGGCGATGCGGCAAGTTCGGCGATGTTCGTCGCGTCTTCGGCGGCATCGCGTCCGCGCGCCCGCGTGCCTTTCATCGGCCTGACAGTGGCCGCACCATCCTTGAGCGTGAAAAACAGCTCGGGGGAAAAGCTGAGTAGCCAGTGCGAGCCGTCGTGAACGATCGCGCCGTAACCTGCCGCCGCCTGCGGCCTGATCGCGGCGTACAGCGCCACGGGATCGCCGCTCCAGCTGCCTGCCAGCGGGAATGTCAGATTGGCCTGATAGATATCACCCGCAGCAATCGCTTCCTGCAGGCGCGCAAAGGCGCGGGCATAGCCGCCTGTTGAGAGCGCTGGCTCCATCGGGCCAAGGCTCCCGGGGGCGCCTCCGGCCATCTCGCGCAGTCTTTCGGGTACGTGGCCGACCGGAATAGTTTCAAAGCTTTCGAACGCCCCAAACCAAAGCAGTGGCCCCGCCGCGCCCGTGCGCTTTGTCAGCAGAGGTACAAGGCGCGGCTCAAGCGCAAGTCCTGTCTCATAGGCGATGTGCCCTGCGAGATTGAGGCCCGCGTGGGAAAGCAAGGCAAGACGCTCCAGCGCGGGGGCAACCTCTCCTGCCGTCCTTGCGATCACCAGTTCGGACGGCGCACGATAAAGCCGCGCATCACTTGCGCCGTCCGTGCGGGCATCGTCGAGCAGGATGAAGGGTTCGGCCATTGCTGGCGGCTTCTAGCCGCGCGCGGCCATGCTTGCAAAAAGCCTCTCGCTAGAAAGCCCGCGCCGCTCTATCTGATCGGAACGGGATTTTCGGAGCGCAGCATGGACGATATCTTTCTCGGGCTTGGATCGAACGGCGAAAAGCAGGTGCTGCGGCTGGGCCGATCGAACCGTCACGGGCTGATCGCCGGGGCGACCGGCACGGGCAAGACCGTTACCTTGCAGTCGATTGCCGAGCAGTTTTCGGCGCAGGGCGTGCCGGTGTTCCTCGCCGACGTCAAAGGCGACCTTTCGGGCATTGCCATGGCCGGGAGCCATGATTTCAAGCATGCCGCCACGCTGGAGGCGCGGGCCAAGGAAATCGGCTTGGCCGACTATGCCTACAGCGATAATCCGGCGATATTCTGGGATCTCTACGGCGAACAGGGCCATCCGATCCGCACCACTATCTCGGAAATGGGGCCATTGCTGCTCAGCCGCCTGATGGGGCTCAACGAGACGCAGGAAGGCGTGCTCAACGTCGCCTTCCGCTTTGCCGACGATCAGGGACTGCTGTTGCTTGATCTGGAGGACTTGCAGTCGGTGCTGATGCACACGGCGGACAATGCGTCGGAGCTGGCCAGCAAATATGGCAATGTCTCGCGTGCCAGCGTCGGCACGATCCAGCGCCAGTTGCTCGCTTTTGACAGCCAAGGCGCGGCCAAATTCTTTGGCGAACCTGCCTTCGAGATCGCCGATTTCATCCGCTGTGACGAAAACGGCAAGGGCTATATCAACGTGCTTGCCGCCGACAAGCTGATGCAAAGCCCCAAGCTTTACGCCACATTCCTGCTGTGGCTGCTCGCCGAACTGTTCGAATCGCTGCCGGAACTGGGCGATCCTGAAAAGCCCAAGCTGGTCTTCTTTTTCGACGAAGCACACTTGCTGTTCGAAGATGCGCCAGACGCCCTGCTGGAAAAGGTCGAGCAGGTGGTGCGGCTGGTGCGGTCCAAGGGCGTGGGCGTTTATTTCATTACCCAGAATCCGATTGATATTCCCGAGAAGATCGCAGGCCAGCTTGGCAACCGGGTGCAGCATGCCTTGCGCGCATTCACCCCGCGCGATCAGCGGGCGATCAAGGCGGCGGCAGAAACATTCCGGATTAATCCCGATCTCGATGTCGAAACGGTTATCACCGAACTCAAGGTCGGCGAGGCGCTGGTCTCGACGCTGGAAATGGACGGCAGTCCGTCGGTGGTCCAGCGCACCCTGATCGCGCCGCCGCGATCACGGCTGGGGCCAGTGACGCCCAAGGAACGCGCGATCATCCAGTCGATCAGCCCGGCGGATGGCAAATACGATACACAGGTTGACCGTGAGAGCGCCGCCGAAGTGCTCGAGCAGAAGACCGCCGATGCCACCGCTGCGGCAAAGGTGGTCGAGGAACAAGGCGAAGAGGTACAGCGCGCGCAGCCTCGTGCCTCGTCAAGCCTCTGGGAAAAAGCGGGCAAGGCAGCGATGGGCGCGGTGGCCAGCTCGGCGGGCGCGATGGTTGCCGCCAAGGTGGCGGGGCGCAAAAGCAGTGCGTCTCCCGTTGCCTCGGCTGGCAGCGCGATTGCCGGAGCGATTGGCACGGCAATTGGCGGCGCGGCCCTCGGCCGTTTTGCGCGCGGACTGCTCGGCGGACTTTTGCGCTGATAGTGCCGCGTTGCCTGTTTGCATTTCTGCTGTTTCTTTGGGTGCCGGTAGGTGCAGCGGCGCAAGCAAATGAGGCAGCAGCAG
>JANPPM010000234.1:0-22019 GCA_031428495.1 Novosphingobium sp. | reverse complement strand
GGTTAGGGTTAGATCGAGACCGACGTCGTTAAGTTCGATCAGAAGCGGCCCGAGGGCATCGATGTCCCACTCGCCGAGTTCGGCAATTCGGTTGAGCGCGACATGGAGCAGGTCTTTTTCGTCCTCATCGAGATTGTCGATGACGACGCACCAGACATGGGTAGCACCTAATCTTTTCAACGCTTCGACCACGATGTGTCCGTTAATGATGGTCCCGGGCTTATCGACCGAGATAGGTACCCGCTGACCCAGGCTACTGAGGCAATTCATGACTCGGTTCAGCTGCTCGGGACTGGTCTTGCGCACCCTCTTTTTCGCGGGCTTCAACGATTCTATGGGCCTCAGCTCCAGTGCCATTTCCGGAACCGGGTCATTGCGGATTGAAGCGGCGATCGCTCGCCTTGCGACCTCGCGCTCATTGTTCATACGGCGAGCGCTGGTACGCTCCAGGAGCGGCTTCTTGATTCTATGGATCTGAAATGTCATGGGAAAATCCTTGGGCGTGCGGATGGGCACGCAGAAAAGCGTGGTTGAATCATGACGCGGTTCAGTATGGGGCGAAAAATACCCGGCGAACGAGTACCTACACCCGCAGAATAAACCTGCAGCAGCGGCTAATTTTGGATTAAAGACACCATACTCATCGCGGAGGATGTGGCGTCATCATCTGACATATCTGCAGCTACGTGCGATCATCCGATGCACTACTGCTATGTCCCATCGTTTCCATCTGACATGTATGCGGGTACGCGCTGTCAATGTTGCGCTGCCGCTATGTCCCATCGTTGTCCTTCGGACCCATCTATAGAATGCTCATTCGAACTGGGTTGCAACAGGTTTTTTTGACCATGGCAAAATTGTTGTCAAAAAGGGGAGGGGAAGCCTGTTTCGCGAAATTCGAAAATGGCTTCGCTGCTATGCGTCGGGCGGTTCGCTGTTCACGCACAGGGATTCCCTGATCATGCCGCGTTCTTTCCCTGTTGTCCGTACCAGGGGAATGCCTCCAAACTTTGCGCATTTTCAATCGGTTGAAGGGAACAATTGGGGAGGAAAACCGATAAAATGGCAATTTTCCGTGATAATCTCGCTGTTAGCAGGGAATTCGAGTGAGAGACCGGTTCGCAGTTGACTGGTTTCACCACCATTTTCCCTTACAATTTGACCCCTCAAAGTTTGACTGGCGCAGGCGCGCTGTTGTCGGCCTTGCGGGTGCCCAGTGCCTCGCGGGCACGCGCCCGGATATAGGCGTGGAGCTGGCGAATCTGTTCGTCGCTCAGGTTCTGAAACCGCGGCATGCCCTTTTCGATCAACAGGCCATTCTTGAGCAAATCGCGCAGGCTATCGACCTGAAGCGCTATCCCCGATTCGCGCAGGTCCGGTCCCGGTGTCCCTGCTGATTGCATGCCCACACCGTGGCAGGCCGCGCATTGCACAGACAGCGCCCAACCGGCCTTTACATCGGCCTCATTGAGGACCAGCGCGGGATCATCTAGTGCGTGAACCACCCGGTCAGGCGGAGCCGAGGCGGGGATGGTGGCCTTGCCGTCCAGGGCGAAAGTCAGCAGGCGGCGCGGCTGCATGCCGTATTTCCAGCCGACATTCATGAATTCGCCGTAAGCCGCCGTGGTGCCGCCATAGCCGACGAGGACCGAGAGATATTGCTTGCCGTCGACCCGGTATGAAATCGGTGCGCCAACGATGCCAAGCCCTGCGTTGAATTTCCACAGTTCGCTGCCGCTCGCGCCGTCCCATGCCTTGAACCAACCGTCGGCGGTGCCCTGAAACACCAGTCCGCCTGCCGTCGCCAGCGTGCCGCCATTCCACAGGTGATCGTGCTGCACCTTCCACACCTCGCGCTGACGGACCGGGTCCCAGGCGACCAGCGAACCCTTGCCGTCGCCGGGCTTTTCGATCACCGGTTCGACCATCAGGCCCATGACGTTGAAGGCATTGTTGCTTTGCTCACCGCGCGAAATCTTCAGGCCGATCTGCTGCATCGGGATGTAGACCAGGCCCAACTTGGGATTGTACGACATCGGCTGCCAGTTGTGCCCGCCCACGGCACCCGGCCAGACAGTAATCCCGCCCTTGTCATAGCGGATGCCGGGTTCCTCGATGGGCCGCCCGGTCTTCATGTTGATGCCCTTGGCCCAGGTGACGACCGTCGCGGCCTCGGCTGAAATCGGCTTTCCGGTGGCGCGGTCCAGAACGTAGAAAAAGCCATTGGTGGGCGCGTGCATCAGCACTTTGGTCGGCTTTCCGTCCAATGCCAACGTTGCCATGGTGATGTTCGGCGTCGCTTTGTAGTCCCAGCTGTCGCGCGGGTTTTCCTGATAGTGCCAGACATATTTACCGGTCTCGGCATCGAGTGCGACGATCGACGAGGTATAGAGGTTATCACCGGTGCTGCCGGGATCGCGCAGCTGCGGATCGTATGGCCCGGCGTTGCCTGCGCCGATGTAGATGCGGTTCGCCTCGGCATCGAAGGTCATGCCGTTCCACGCGGTGCCGCCGCCGCCGGTCCGCTTCCAGAAGTCTGGCCCCCAGGTCTTGGCGGCAGCTTCCATCGCCGCATCGCCCGCGTTCTGTTCAGGACTGCCAGGGGTCAGATAGAAGCGCCAGACCTGCTTGCCGCTGGTAGTGTCATAGGCGGTGACATAGCCGCGCGCACCGAAGTCTGCGCCGCCGTTGCCGATGATAACCTTGCCGTTCATCACGCGCGGTGCGCCAGTGGCGATCATCATCGCGCCTTTGGCAATCGTCTCGGTGACCCACAATTGCTTGCCGGTTTTGGCGTCCAATGCGAACAGCCGCCCGTCCAACGCCACGGCGAACACCTTGCCGTCCTCATAAGCCGCGCCGCGATTGGCACCGAACGAGAAGTGCATCTTGTCCGGATCGTTCTTCCACGTCTGCGGATCGTGTTTCCACAACAGCTGTCCGCTTGCGGCATCGACCGCATAGACCGAGGCATAACTGCCGGTGAAATAGAGCTTGCCACCCACCGCTAGCGGGGTCGCCTCAAGCGTGACTTCGCCGGGCAGATCGAGCGACCAGGCTAGGCCTAGCTTGCCAACATTTGCGGCTGCGATCTCTGTCAGGCGGCTGTAATTCGCCTCGTCCGCCCCGCCGCCAACCGTGGTCCAATCATCGCCAGCGCCGATCCCGGCATCGGCTTGCGGCGCAGGGCCGCCCGAGCAGGAGGCGAGGAACAACAGCGCACTCGCAGCCAATAGTCTGGCCGTACCCATCCGCCGCATCGCTTGCCTCCCATGATTCTTGTGGGCGCAAGCTATGACACACTGTGGCTCGCGTCCAGCGTCACTCAGCCGCTATCGCCAGCGCGGCTGCATTGTCTGGCGCACGCTGGTCGATAACCCAGCGCACATTGCGGCGCAGCGGTTCAATGCCGTCATGCGGCATGCCGGGGGGCAGGGTGTGCATGTCGTGAAAAATCTGCATAGCATCCCCGCCCGAAAGCGAGACCAGCCGCTGGACGCCTGCCAGCGCGAAGGAATTGAGTAGCTTCTCGCGCAGGGCTTCGGGATAGACCCCGACGGTCTGCGTGGTGTCGTTGCACCATTTGGCCACGTCCAGCAGGTCCATGACCGGCACCACATTGATCACGCGGTTATTGAGCTGGTCGAAGAAATCGACCCGGTCTGCGAATTTGGAGATCACCACACCACCGGACAGGGTATCGCCCTCGACATGGTAGAAATCGTCTTCCAGTGCCACCGCCTCCATCTCGGCCTCAAGGTCCTGATTCGCCTTGGGGAAGGATGTGGAAATCACTGATGGCAGGGTTTTGAAAGCAGCGATGATCTTGCGGCCCAGCGCAATCACCCTTTCCATCGAGGCATCGTCGGTATCGCTTTCAACATAGACGATGCGGGTGTTGGCGCAGGCGGTCTGGTTGTAGAAGCCCGAAATGACCGCAATCCCGGTTGCCGCCTCCTGCATAGCGCCTTCATCATTCAGCGCTTCCTTGCCGATCACCGACATGGAGTATTTCGGGTTGAGTGCGGTCAGATCGATGCCCGGAGTGAGGAACTTCTGGATGTGTTTCACCGACGACATGCCACCCCATGCGGTAATCTTGTCAATGCGGGAAACACGGACGATCTGCCGGTCCATCTCCTCATCGCCGCCCTTCCAATAGGCGACTGCGATGTGTTTGGTGACCGGATGACTGGCGTCCACATCGATCAGCGAGCGGGCGATGGCGTTGGCGGTGAGCGGGTCGTTCGACGGAGCTTTGATCAGCACGTCTGACTTGGTCAGAGCGCCGCGCACGATGGTCAGCGCGGCGACGACCGGCACATTGCCTGCCGTGATGTGGAGCTGGCGCGTGCCCACGGCGCGTACGCGGCAGTTGGCGTAAGGGCTGTCGCCTGCAACCCAGCCATCGAGATAATCGATCCCGACCGATTTTTCGGCCAGCGCCATAAGTGCATCGCCATCGAACATGCGCGGCAGACCGTCATAAACCCCGCGCAGGATTGGCTCGGCAAGTCCGCCAGCCTTTAGCGCCAGTGCGAAGCTCTCCTGAAGCCACAGGTTGTCGTCGAGCCGCAACCGCTTGCCGACTTCGCTCAGGAAATCGACGATGTCACGGATTGGCGTGTCCATCAGATCCTGCAACAGCACCGGATTGCCGAGCACGAGGTCATGGATGTGCTTGTGCGGGTCAGGGGTGCGGAAGCCCGCGCCGCTGCGGCCCTGATACTCAACGGCGTCATCGCCCGGCTCGATGATCCGGCCGCGGGCGATGATGGGGACGCTATAAAGCTCTGACACGGTGCACTCTCCCGGTTTGCTGATCACTTTGTTAGCAAGCCGAAGGCGGCGAAGTCAAGTCAGCTTGCCAAGCAAGTGTTCGAGGAGCGCGCGGATCTCACCGTGGCCCTCATCGATCCCGGTCGCCGCTTCGCGTCCGAGCATCAGCGAAACGCTCGACAGCAAAAACGCAGCCGCGCTGGGTGAAACCGGGCCGAGGCGTTCGCCGGACTGGGCAAAAGCGGCGGCCTCCATCCGGCGAGATTCGGAAACGAAGCGCGCAACCTCGGCGCGAATGCCCTCATGGTGGTTGGCCAGTGCCATGAATTCGAACGAAAGCTTGCCGTCAGACGCGTTGGTCAGGGTATGCCAGATTGCTTTGACCGGCTCCGCTGCGGCGCAATCCCGCTCAAGCTGCGCCAGGGCACGCGCGGTTCGCCGTTTGAAACAGGCGAGCAGCAATTCGTCCATCGACGGAAAATAGTAATAGACCAGCTGCTGCTTCAGCCCGGCCTCTTCGGCCACGCGGCGCGATGATACCGCGCCGTAGCCTTCATTGCGCAGCACGCGCTCGGTGGCATCGAGCAGCATCAACGAGCTGTCCGAACCCTGCGGTCCCATGCGCCGCGCGGGCGGCTTTACTGCCTTGGCCGCGTTGGTCATCAGCGCGCGCCAGCCTCGGCCAAAAGGGCCAGCGATGCCTCACTGCCCCAATCCCGTTCACCGGTGAAGCGCCAAACTTCCTTGCCCGCCGCGTCATACAGGATCGTCGCAGGAAGCGTTTGCACGCCGTAGTGGAAGGCCAGATCGCCCTTGACGTCGAGCCACGCAGGCAATTGCGCAAGGCCGCGCTGATCGAGGAAGGGCTGAACTTTTTCGGTCTGGGCCATGTCCTGCGACACGGTGACCACCGCGAGGTTGAGATCGGCGCGATTGGCCAGGGCATTGAGCGTCGGCAATTCGGCAATGCAGGGCGCGCACCAGGTTGCCCACAGGTTGATCAGCACCGGCTTGCCCGCAAGGCTCGCCAGCTTGAGTTCGGCTCCTGCCTGATCCTTGAGGGTGAGGTCTGGGAGCGGTCTGCCCTTGTTCGTCCGGTCGAGCACACCGCCCGCTCCCGATACGGGCTTGGCGGGGCTTGCCGAAGCCTGCGGTTGCGCCTTGTCCCCGCTTTGCCTATCGCAGCCGCCTGCAATTACAGTGAGACCAAGGACAAGTGATTTGAGCGCGCGGGACGACAGCAAGGGTGGTTCCAATACAATGTGGGGCGGACGGTTCAGTGATGGGCCGTCAGCAATCATGCGCGAGATTAACGCCTCGATCCCGTTCGACAAGGCGCTGTGGCGTCAGGACATCGCCGCGTCAAAGGCGCATGTGGCGATGCTCGGCCACCAAGGCATAATATCAGCCGAGGACGCGAAAGCGATTGCGGGCGGTCTCGATCAGGTCGCAGCCGAATATGAAGCGTCAGGCGTTCCGGAAAACTGGGACTTAGAAGACATTCACATGACCACCGAAAACCGCCTTGCCGAGCTCATCGGCGCGGCGGCGGGCAGGCTGCACACCGCGCGCAGCCGCAACGATCAGGTGGCGACGGATTTCAAGCTGTGGGTCCGTGAAGCCTGTTTGCAGGCCGACGCCGCGCTGGCGGCCTTGCAGGTGGCGCTGGTTACCCGCGCAGGCGAACATGCGGGCAGCATCATGCCCGGTTTCACGCATTTGCAGACTGCGCAGCCGGTGACTTTGGGTCATCATCTGATGGCTTATTATGAGATGACAGCGCGCGATCGCTCACGCTTCGTCGATGCCTATGCCCGCGCGGGCCAGTGCCCGCTAGGCGCGGCCGCTCTGGCGGGGACGGGCTTTCCCATCGACCGCGCGATGACGGCCAAGGCGCTGGGTTTTGACGGACCCACCGCGAACAGCCTCGATTCGGTTTCCGACCGCGATTTCGCGCTCGATTACCTTATGGCTGCCGCACAGTGCGCGCTGCATCTGTCGCGGCTGGCGGAGGAACTGATCATCTGGGCCAGCCAGCCGTTCGGCTTTGTCACTTTGCCCGATGCGCTGTCGACCGGCAGTTCGATCATGCCGCAAAAGAAGAATCCCGATGCCGCCGAGCTGGTGCGCGGCCATGCGGGGCGGATCGCCGGGTGCCTCACCGCGCTGATGATGACGATGAAGGGCCTGCCGCTGGCCTATTCAAAGGACATGCAGGACGACAAGCCGCCGGTGTTCGAGGCGGCGAGCCTGCTGATGCTCAGCCTGGCCGCGATGACCGGCATGGTTGAGGGCGCGACATTCCGCACCGCACGAATGCGCGCCGCCGCCGAACTGGGCTTTGCCACCGCCACCGATCTGGCCGACTGGCTGGTGCGGCAGGCGAACATTCCGTTCCGCGAGGCGCATCACATCACTGGCGCTGCCGTGAAACTCGCCGAGAGCCGGGGCGTTGCGCTCGACCAGCTGCCGCTGGCCGATTTGCAGGCCATCGATGCAAGGATCGATGATCGCGTGTTCGCCGCCCTATCCGTTGAAGCCTCTGTCGCTGCACGTGCCAGCCATGGCGGAACCGCGCCCGCTGAAGTAAGCAAGCGCGTTGCCGAAGCGCGCGCGGCGCTGGGGCTGGAGTGATGCCGATGCGCCTTGTAGCCATAACCGCAATGCTGCTGGTGCTGAGCGCCTGCGGTGTGCGTGCCGATCTGAAGCCGCAGGCGGGCAAGCAATTGCCAGTTGCGCCCTATGGCCGCGATACCCAGCTGAACGCGGCGCAATTGCTTGATCCCACGCCGCAAGCCGCGCCGGAGCGTAGTGTCGAGCTGCGCAAACGATCCGAGGAACGTGCCGACGATCCTTTCTCGCTGCCGCCGAAAGAATAGGCGAGGGACCAATGGACCATTTCACTCTGAAGAACGGCGTCCTCCACGCCGAAGACGTGCCGCTGACCGCGATTGCCGAGGCGGTGGGAACCCCGGTCTATGTCTATTCGCGGGCTACGCTGACGCGCCATGCGCGGGTGTTTCGCGAGGCTCTGTCGGTGCTGCCGCGCATCCACCTGGCCTATGCGATGAAGGCCAATCCCAATCTGGCGGTGCTCAAAGTGCTGGCCGCCGAGGGCTATGGCGCGGATATTGTTTCGGTGGGCGAACTGGAGCGCGCGCTGGCGGCCGGAATGGCGGCGGCGGATGTGGTGTTTTCAGGCGTCGGCAAGAGCGCGGTGGAGCTTGCCCGCGCGCTGGAAGCCGGCGTCGGCCAGTTCAACCTCGAAAGCGAGGAAGAGGGCGTGGAGCTTGCCGCGCTGGCAGCGGCCATGGGCAAAACGGCCACCTGCACCCTGCGGGTCAATCCCGATGTGGACGCCAAAACCCACGCCAAGATTTCCACCGGCAAGGCCGAAAACAAGTTCGGCGTTGCCTATGATCGCGCCGCCGCCATTTACGCCAACCTTGCGGCGCTGCCCGGCATGGCCTTGCGCGGGCTGGCAGTGCATATCGGCAGCCAGATCACCGATCTTGCGCCCTCGCGCGCCGCCTTCGTAAAGATGGGCGCGCTGATGCATGAATTGCGCGGCGCGGGATTTGCGGTGACGCACATGGACCTGGGCGGCGGACTGGGTGTGCCTTACCGCGTGGGCGAAGTACTGCCCGGCCCGGCAGACTATGCCGCGATGATTGCCGAGGTTACCCATGATTGGGACGCCACCATCATGTTCGAGCCCGGACGCATCATTACTGGCAATTCCGGCGTGATGATCACCCGCGTAATCCGGGTGAAGGAAGGCGTGACCGCGCCCTTCGTGGTGATCGATGCCGCGATGAATGACCTCGCGCGCCCGGCAATGTATGATGCGTGGCATGATTTTCTGGCGGTGCAGCCAAGCGGCACGCGGATGACTGCGCACATCGTCGGCCCGATTTGCGAAAGTTCGGATACCTTCGCCATGCACCGCGATATTGATGCCGTGGCGGCGGGCGACCTTGCGGTATTCCGCACTGCCGGGGCTTACGGTGCGACCATGGCCAACACTTACAACAGCCGTGCGCTGGTGCCCGAAGTGATGGTCGATGGCGACCGCTGGGCCGTTGTGGCGGAACGGATTGAACCCGCTACCATCCTCGCAGCCGAGCGCGTGCCGGACTGGCTGGACACTTCGACAGGCTCAGCATGATCGGAAGCCTGCCCCTGTTCCACCGTATCGCCGGACGCCCGGTGATCGTGCTGGGTGAGGGTGAGGCGGCAGAGGCAAAGCGGCGGCTGGTCGAGCGGGCGGGCGGGATTGTTACCGATAATACTGCGAGCGAGGCCCGGATAGCCTTCGTGGCGCTTGATGAGCCAGAGGCCGAAGCGGCGCGGCTGCGCACACTAGGCGTGCTGGTCAATGTGCCCGACCGCCCTGAATTGTGCGATTTCACCGTTCCCAGCATCCTTGACCGTTCGCCGGTCCTGATCGCGATTGGCACAGGCGGGGCATCGGCGGGGCTTGCCAAGGCCTTGCGGCTACGGCTGGAGATGCTGCTGCCGCCGCGATTGGGCGCATTGGCGGACAAGCTGTTCAGCGCGCGACCTGCTCTGCGCGGGCGCTGGCCCGATGCCGGTGATCGCCGCCGTGCAATCGATCTTGCCTTGGGCGAGGGCGGTGTGCTCGACCCGCTTGCCGAAGACAGCACTGACAGGGTTGAGCATTGGCTCAGCAGTCAGCCTGCCGAGGTGCAGGGCGGCATCGCTGAAATCCGCCTGACCAGCGGCGATCCTGATGATCTTACCCTGCGTCAGGCGCGGCTGCTGGGCATGGCTGATGTTCTCGCCTGTGAACCAAACATTCCGCCCGCAATTGTTGCGCGGGCAAGAGCTGATGCGCAGCGGGTGGAATTGGCCAAGGGTGGTTCTCCCGAGAGCACAGAGGCGCTGACTGTCGTCCTACGCCTGTAAATCACGCACCCGTACGAATTCCGTCGCAACGAAACTCAGCACCAGTTCGTCACTCTGGTTGAAAACCCGCATCCGCGCCTTGAACATGCCCATGTCGGGCCGCGACTGGCTGCGGCGTTTTTCAAGCACTTCGCGCTCGCAGCGCAAGGTATCGCCAGGATAGACCGGTTTGACGAACCGAAGCTCATCGATCCCCGGCGAACCCAATCCCTGATGGCCAAACCGCTCATGTTCTTTAACGACCATCGCCATGGTCATCGCCGAGGTATGCCAGCCGCTCGCCGAGAGCCGCCCGAAAAACGTCTGCGCTGCCGCCTCGTCGTCGAGGTGGAACGGCTGGGGATCATATTTTCGTGCAAAATCCAGCACCTCATCGCGCGTCACAGCATAGGAGCCGAAACGCGCGATTGTGCCTACTTCCATATCCTCGAAAAACCGCATTGGTCAGTGTCCCAGCGAAAATCTGGCAAACAGCGTGTAGCCCAGCGGATGTTTGCCGTAATAGGGTATCAGTGCAGCGGGCTTTGCATAGGCTGCAATGCTGCCCCCCAGCGCCAGTTCGACCGGCCCGAGCGGAATGCGCCGGGCATAGCCGATCTGGAACTTGCTGACGCGAAACGTCTGGTCGTGCAGCGGGTGGGTGTGATCGGGGAACAGCTCGTCATTGGCGACATTCTCGATCCGGCCGAACAGCGTGTTGCGTTCGTCGAGATCCCAATTCGCCTCTGCCAGCCATGCGGTCAGCGTATCGCCGGGAACCCGGTCCTTGGCGCTGAATGCCAGCATGGCCGACAGGCCCCGGCCATTGGCGTAGTGAACCGACGAAGTGAAGCGGTGCTCGTCTTCGCCGGGGTGCAGCGCTTCAGGCTCGCGGATTTGGCCATAGCTTGCCTGCACTGACCAGCGCGGGCTGGGATTGAGCGTGGCGCGCACCGACCAGCTGTCGATCCGTGGTGTCTCGATATTCCAGCGACGCTCGTCAGGCTCCGCGCCGCGAAAGCCGGAGGCTTCGATCTGCCATTTGGGACCCGAAAGGCCGGCCGTCACCACCCCGTACGAGATGTGGGTCGAATCGAACCAGTGATGGGTGATCGGTGGTTCAGGATTCAACCTTGCAGAGCCGCGATGCATGAAGGCGCTGGGGCCAAGCGCCGGTTCGCCCACGGGACCGCCATAGAGAAACAGCCGGGTATTTTCGCCCAGATTGAAGTCGACCCGCACGGCCAATTCCATAAACAGGTCGTGCGGATGTTGGCGGTCGATCAGTGGGCGCCCGCGTGATGTTTCGCCGCTGGCAAACAGGTTGGGATAGCCGCTCGAATCCATTGCCGGTTCAAGGCTGAACATGGTTTTGAGCTGGACCCGGCCGAACGCTGTGTCGCGCTGGGCCATCAGCATGGCCATTGAGGTGACGTAGGCCTTGTCATCGCCACGCGGGCCGGAGTGGTCAGTATATTGCGCCGAGACACTACCGTGCGCCATCAGCATCCAGTCACCCCAAGTGACGTGCAGGCCGGGCATTTCTCCTTCCATTTCGGGCAATCGCGCGGTGCCGGAGCCAGCTGCGGGACCTGCACTGTGCTGTGAACCGGGCGAGGACAATGCCGGATTATGCGCCGAGGGCTTGCCCATGGCAGGCACGTCGTGGTCCATTTGCGAGTGGTCAGACAGCGGAGGGACTTGCTGTGGCGCAGGAGCAGGCACAGCGGCAGCCGCGGAAGGCGGGGCAGGGACGGGCATCTCCTTATTGTGTCCTTGGTGCGCGCCGTGATCTTGCGCAAAGACATAAGTCGGAAGGCTGGCCGACATTGAGGCTGCGAGTAGAATGAGTCTTTTCATAGGATTAGTCCAACGTTGCGCGCCACCATCCAGATTGCCATGGCGATCATCATTAAATTTTCAGTCAGCGATACGAAGCCGAGCGGCACGTTGCTGTTGCCGCCGACACAGGCGCATTTGAGCTCGCGCTTGTCGATATAGACCGCCTTGAAGACCGAGACTGCGCCAACCGTGCCAATAAATAGTGCGAGCGGGATAGACAGCCAGGCGAGGGCATGACCGGTCATCAATATCCCTGCTAGACCCTCGCCAAAGGGATAGAGCGTCGCATACGGCACCCAGCGGCGCGCGAGCAGATCGTAATTGAGAAACATCGTCGAGAATTTTTCGACGTCCTGCAGTTTGAGAAGTGCCAGCACGCACATGCTGAACGATACAAACCATTCGCCGGCACGGATGGTGAAAACATCGCCGAAAACGGCATGGCTAGCGGCGAGTGCCATCAGCGCGGTCATGGCAAATAGCGCAATTACCGGGCGATAACTGATCGAATCAGGGCCTGCCACAGCAATGCCGAGGTGGCGGCGCAGATCGTCGTATCCGCCAATTCGTACACCGCCAATAAACACTTGCGGAGTCGTTGGAACCTCATGCTCGGCTTTGAAGGCGTCTATTGAGGCGCGCGACCCAAGAAGGTGATCGTTAACCGCATAGCCATGGCTTTTCAGCAAATGCCCGGCTTTCAACCCATAGGGACACAGATGGCCGGGCATATCCATTCGGTACAGTTCAGCGATCTTGTTCATGGGCGTTCTCCAGCTTGTCAGGGTAACCTGCCCAAGCCATATACGTTCCGGACCATGGTACGGAGTCAAGCACTATGAGCATGACCATTGCCCGGCTCGCCGATCAGGCCAACGTTGGCGTTGAAACCGTGCGATATTATCAGCGGCGTGGATTACTGGGTGTGCCAGCCCGACCGCATGGGTCGGTCAGACGATACGGCAGCGACGATCTGCGCCAGTTGCGTTTCATAAGGGCGGCGCAATCGGCAGGCTTCACGCTGGAGGAAATCCGCGAGTTGCTGGAGCTTGACTCGTCGGGAGACCGCGCCCGCGCGCGCGAGATTGCCATGCAAAGAATTGACCTACTCGATCTGAAAATTGCGAACCTTGAAAGGGCGCGATTGGCGCTTTCAAACCTGGCCAAAGCGTGCGTGACGGGCAGTGAAGGCCCGTGCCCGATCCTCGCAGCATTCGACAGCTAACTGTCAGACATTAAATTTGAAGTGCAGCACATCCCCGTCCTGCACCACATATTCCTTGCCCTCCTGGCGCAGTTTTCCCGCCTCTTTGGCAGGATTCTCACCGCCCAGCGCAACGTAGTCATCGTAGGCAATCGTTTCGGCCCGGATGAAGCCGCGCTGCATGTCGGAGTGAATCTCGCCCGCCGCGTCGGGGCCTTTGGCGCCTTTGTGGACGGTCCAGGCGCGGGCCTCCTTGGGACCGACAGTGAAGAAAGTGATCAGGTGGAGCAGGTCATAGCCTGAGCGGATGATGCGGGCGAGGCCGGTTTCGTGCAGGCCCATTTCCTCGAGGAAGACCATGCGGTCTGCGTCGTCCATGCTGGTCAGTTCGCTCTCGATGGCGGCGGAGACGATTACTGCATTGGCCCCTTCGGCCTTGGCCTTGGCAAACACCTTTTCGGAGAAGGCATTGCCGTTGGCAGCAGCTTCCTCCTCGACATTGCAGACATAGAGTACTGGCTTGGCAGTGAGCAGCTGTGCCTGATTGAACACCCGGCGCTCTTCCTCGTCGCTCGGCATGGCGAGGCGGGCGGGCTTGCCTTCGCGCAATAATTCCAGCGCTGGCAAGAGCACGGCGGCGATCAGCTTATTCTCCTTGTCGCCTTGCGCTGCCTTTTTCTGAGCAGCGGGCACGCGCTTTTCGAGGCTTTCGAGGTCCGACAGCATCAGTTCGGTTTCAACCGTCTCGGCATCCGACACCGGATCGATCTTGTTGTCGACATGCTGGATATCGTCATCCTCGAAACAGCGCAGCACATGGACGATGGCATCGACCTCGCGGATATTGCCGAGGAACTGGTTGCCCAGGCCTTCGCCCTTGCTGGCCCCGCGCACGAGGCCTGCAATATCGACAAAACCCAGCTGGGTTGGAATGATCTTCTGGCTTCCCGCAATCGCTGCCAGCTTGTCCAGCCGGGGATCGGGCACCCCGACATTGCCGACATTCGGCTCGATCGTGCAGAACGGATAATTTGCCGCCTGCGCCGCCTGCGTCTCGGTCAGCGCATTGAACAGGGTGGACTTGCCGACATTAGGCAGCCCGACAATACCGCACTTGAAACCCATTTCACGCTCCGAACTACCGAGCGCGTGCCCCTAAACGCACTGAGGGGGAATTGCCAGCGCGGCTATTCGAGCACGGCCTTGGCCCAGGCGGCATAAGGCCCGTTTGCCATCATCGCAGCCTGGGTTTCGGCGGAAACGCGGTTGATTGCCTCCTGCGGCTTGCGCCCGGGATGCACCATCCGGCGCAAGGGGCGGCTGCCCACGGGCATCGCGGCAATTTCGGCAATCGCGCGCGGCACGTCGAGCGGATCGGGAACGGTTGCACTGCCATAGCCGGGGTTCACCGGAGCAGGACCGGCGCTGGCCGGGCGCGGCGCGGGCGGGGTGGCCTTCATACGCGCGACCATTTCGGGATAGGCATTGGCACGCTCCGGATCGATTCGCTGTGCCAGCGCCGCCGAAAGACGGGCGCGGTTTGCCCCGATGCCGGTGGGAAATCCGCCGGGCTGAATGATCGTCACTTCGATGCCGTGGGGCGCGAGTTCATAGGCCAGCTGCTCGCTCATCGCCTCCAGCGCGAATTTGGTCGATGAATAGATGCCGCCGCCGGGCATGACGAAGCGGCCTTGCTGTGACGAAACATTGACGATCAAACCCGCCTTGCGCGCCCGCATGGCCGGGAGCGCGGCGCGCGCGGTCCGCTGCGGGCCGAAGACATTGGTTTCAAAGTTCAGGCGCATCGATTCCATGTCCTGCACCTCCACCGGGCCGGATATGTTGATGCCCGCATTGTTGACCAGCACGTCGAGCGCACCGCCATTTATCCGCTCGGCCTCGGCTATCGCGCGCGTCACCATATCGTCGGACAGAACATCGAGTTCGAGGACATGCAGATCTAGCTTTTCTGCCTGTGCAGCGGTGCGCAGGGCTTGTGCCTCGGGCCGCGGGAGATTGCGCATCGTGGCAAACACCCGCGCGCCTGCCCTCGCATAGTGTAACGCGCCAAGGTTGCCGAAGCCGGACGAGGTTCCGGTGACGAGGAACGACTTGCCTTTGAGGCTGATCTGTCCGGTGGGCTGCGCGGTGAGCGGCGCTGCTGCGGTTGCTGCCGCCAGCGCTCCTGCACCGCCCAAGACTTCGCGTCTGCCGAAACGTGCCATCTTCTCTCTCCAGATTGTTTGATGGGCGCGGAATAGGCCATATCTGCGCCAAACCGTCAAACTTTGCGTTGCAGCGCGGTAAGGCTATGCCTGCACACGCATTTGTCGCGGATTCGCATGAGGGTAATGCCAGATGTCGGAAGCTACGCTCGCGAAAGAAGAAGCCCAGCCGGATGCCAAAAGCACGGAAGGCGGCGGCAAACACCCGGTGATCGCCGACCTGATGTCGCCGCCGGTCGGTGTGTTCGCGCCGGAGACAATGGTTGCCGAAGCTGTCGAGAAATTGCGCGAGGCGGTGAAGAATGCCTTCATCACCTATCTCTACATCACCGATCCGGCCGGAAAGCTGCTCGGGCTAGTGGTGATGCGCGAGATGTTGCTGGCACCGCCTGAGGCGCGGCTGGATTCGATCATGATTGCCGATCCTTTCGCGCTTGACCGCGCCATGTCGCTGGAAGAGGCGCTGCGACAGGCCTTGCAGAAGCATTTCCCGGTCTATCCGATTGTCGATGCGCGGGGGCGGCTGGTTGGGCTGGTGCGCGGCGAGGAACTGTTCGCCAACCGCGCGATCGAGATTAGCGGCCAGTCCGGCGCAATGGTCGGTGTCGACAAGGAAGAGCGGATGGCAACGCCGCTGTTCCGCAGTCTCAAGCTGCGCCATCCGTGGCTGCAGGTGAACTTGCTGACGGCTTTCGTTGCCGCCGCAGTTGTCGGCGTTTTCGAAGATACGCTGAGCCGGATGGTGATTCTGGCGGTGTTCCTGCCGGTCATGGCCGGGCAGACCGGCAACACCGGGTGTCAGGCGCTGGCGGTTACTCTGCGCGGCATGACTCTGGGCGAGTTGAGGGCAGGGGCCGCGCGCGGGCTGGTGCGCAAGGAGGGTTTTCTGGGGTTCTTTAACGGGCTGTTCGTGGGGGTCACCGCAGGCGCGGGGATGCTGGTCTATGCTACGATGCAGGGCGAGGCCCAGCCGCTGCTGCTGGGTGTTGTCGTGTTGGTGGCAATGACTGTCGCCTGCACAATCAGCGGCATTGCCGGAGCAATGATTCCGTTGACACTCAAGCGTTTGGGAGCTGATCCGGCCACCGCATCGAGTATTTTTCTGACTACCGCCAGCGATGTGACCAGCATGGGGATTTTTCTGTCACTGGCGACACTGGCGCTGTGAGGCACGCGCGAGATGCGCAACATGTAACCTCTACTGTCATCCTGAACTTGTTTCAGGACCCATTTCGCCGCTGTTCCGGAGCATACCAATAACCAACTAGCCGAGAGGTTTGCGCTTTATCTGTACGTGCGGAGCAAACCGCCTGATGGGTCCTGAAACAAGTTCAGGATGACGATTTATGGAAAGGTAGGCGATTTTGGCGCAGCGGTCACTCCGCCAACCTGACTGCAACCTCGTTCATGAACCGCGCGTCGTCGCCTTTGGCCAGCCAGTCTGCCTCGGCTGAAACCGCGCCCAGCAAGTCAGCCAGCGGGTCCATTTCGGTTTTGGCATAGTTGCCCAGCACATAGCCAGTGACGCGGTCCTTGTGTCCCGGATGGCCGATGCCCAGCCGCACGCGCCGAAATTCGGCCCCTAGATGCTGGTCGATCGAGCGCAGACCGTTGTGCCCGGCGGTGCCGCCGCCTTGCTTCACTTTGACCTTGAAGGGAGCGAGATCAAGCTCGTCGTGAAACACGGTGAGCGCGTCCATGCCCAGCTTGTAGAAGCGCATAGCCTCACCGACGCTGCGCCCGCTTTCGTTCATGAAGGTGGCGGGTTTGAGCAGGATCACGCGTTCGCCGCCGATCCGGCCATCCTGCATCCAGCCCAGAAACTTCTTCTGGATCGGGCCAAAGCTGTAAACGTCAGCCAGCGTATCGGCGACCATGAAGCCCACATTGTGGCGGTTCATGGCATATTGCGGACCGGGATTGCCGAGGCCGACCCATAGCTGCATGTCTAACTCCGTCGTCCCGGACCTGATCCGGGACCGCTGGCCGCATCTATGCCAGGTCGCACCAAGCTGCCAGCGGTCCCGGTCCTGAACAAATCAAAGGACCGGGACAACACCAGTTATCAGCTCTCGGCCGCAGCCTCATCGGCCTTATCGGCATCACCCGCTTCGCTCTTCAGCGCAGACGGTGCAACGATTGTCGCGATCGTGAAGTCACGATCGGTAATCGCGCTGACCGAACCAGCAGGCAGTGTAACGCTGCTGATATGGATCGAATCGCCGATTTCCAGTCCGGTGACGTCGATCGTGATTTCTTCCGGGATCGCCGAGGCATCGCAGAAAAGATCGAGTTCGTGACGCACCACGTTGAGCACGCCGCCGCGCTTCAGGCCCGGCGAGGCTTCTTCGTTGGCGAAGTGCACTGGCACGTTAACGTGCACAGTCGCATTGGCCGACAGACGCAGGAAATCGACATGCAGCGGGCGCTCGCTCACCGGATGAAATGCAACGTCCTTGGGAATTGCGCGCAGCTTTTTGCCGCCGAATTCAACATCAACAACCGAGTTGAAGAAATGCCCGGTGCCAAGCTGGCGGCGCAGTTCCTTCTCTTCGACGTGGATCACCAGAACGTCTTCATTGCCGCCATAGACTACAGCGGGGACTCGGCCTTCGCGACGCAGCGCACGGGAGGCTCCCTTGCCTGCCCGCCGCGTCTCGGCCGGCAGGGTGAGTGTTTCGCTCATCGCTTATACCTTCCAATACGGATTTACACAGTTCGCCCGCCACGCCTCCAGGGATGATCATGCACGGGGAAGGGCGGGCCGTTAGCCGGGATAGAGGCCAAAAGCAAGCGCTCTACTGGATGCGGGTGATAGCCCAGCCGCGTGCCGCCAGCATGGCCGCCAGCCCGTCTGTGCCGGCCATATGCGCTGCGCCGACCGCCACGAACACCCGCCTGCGGGCGCGCAGCTCCCCGTCGATACGCCCAGCCCAGGCGCGATTGCGGCCAGTAAACAGCGCCTCTCGCAGTTCTGGATCAGCAAGCATGCCGCGATGCGTCTCCGCTTCGATGGCTGCAAAATCGCCATTGCGCCACGCCTCGACGAGGCTTGTGGTGCCGTCTGGCCCGCGCGCCGCATCAAGCAGAACGGCATTGAGCAGATCGCGTTGCTCTTTTTCGGGAAGCTGATCGAACAGGCCGAGTTGCGCTTCGGTCCCTTCCAGCTCGATGACCCGTTTGCCGCGCTTGAGGCGCAGCAGAGCGCGGTCGATGCCGTTTGCGCTCGCCCCTCCGTCCTGCTCCGCCCGCGCCAGCGTCAGTGCCGCCGACCATGTTTCAGTCTCTGCAAAGTCGCCCTCCTCCATGTCGGCAGCCTCGAGCTGACGGTCGAGCGCGGCGCGCAGTGCCGGGTCAATGCGGGTGGAAAGCGGCGGCAGACCGGGGCTTTTGCCCAAGCGGGCAAAGACCTCGGACATCCCGGCGCGGTCATCCAGATCGGCGATTTCAACCGCGAATGTATCCGCCTCAGCAAGCGCTTCATTGATAGCGGGCGAGCGCCAGTCGGAGGGGCGGGGCAGAGCATGGATAGTGCCGAGCATCCAGCCGCGCTGGCCATCTGGGCCTGTGACCGACCAAAAAGCGGGGCGAGCAGGCTGCGGTTCGGCGGCGCATCCAGCGAGCGCCAGCAGGGCAATCAGAGCGAGGATCGGACGCGGCATAGCCCGCGCTATGCTATTGCACGCGGGCGGCGGCAATCCCCTTGGTGGCGAGCTGTTCCTGCACGCTGCCACGGCCCGCCAGATGGCCTGCACCCACGGCCATGAAAACCGTGCCCGGCGTATCGAGCCGCGTGTCGATCCATTCGGCCCAGGCCTTGTTACGATTGATCAGCAGCAGCTCCATAAGCTCGGGCGCGTCCTCTTCCTCGTTCATCAGCCGGGCGAGTGTGTCGGCATCGCCGCGCTTCCACGCGTCAACCATCTGCCCCAGCTCGTTGGTCGCGGTAGGAAGGCTGTCAACGACCTCGGTCAGATAGCGAAGTTGCACAGGCATCGGCAGCGAATCGAACAGTCCGAGTTGATACTCTGCGGTTTCGAGCGCGCTATGCGGGCGGCGTTGCGCCTTGGCGCGGGCATCAAGCAGCGCCTCGACGCCGTTTTCTGCGGAATAGCCATCGCGCAGCACTGGCAGGGCAGACAGGAACACGGCAACATACCAAGGCTTGAACCGGTCAAAAGTCGCAAGTCCCAGCCCGTTGGCAGTCATCGCATCTTCATAGGCCTTGCGCTGCGTCGGCGTGAGCAGCGTGCGCAGAGATTGCCCCGCTGGCAGCATCGCCTTGGCCATGACAGCGCTTTGCATTTGTGCCGGATCAGCCTCGACAATCTCGGTCACCAGTTCTTGCGAGCCATTGAATGCGCTTTCGATGGAGCCGCCAAACCAGTTTATCCCGGGCGGCAGCGCGTGGATCGTACCGAACAGATAGATTTTCGTGTCCGCATCGCGCACCAGCCACATTGCCGGGCGAACGGGCGCGGCGACCGCTGCTTTTACCGCGGATTGCGCCGGAACTTGGGCCAGCCCGCCCGGCTCCTGCACGGGTGCAGCGGATAGACTGGTGGCCAGAACGGCGGCGGCAAGCGCGAGGCGGCGAAGAAAATGAGTCATGCACGCTGCTATAAAGGCCAAATGTCGCCAGTCGATGAATGAACGTCGATGAACGAAAGTTGACCCTGCACATACGATCCGCCAAAGGCCGGGCCATGTCCGCAGGTGCCAATCCACTTAGCTTTCAGGAGATGATCCTCGCCCTCCATGCATTCTGGAGCGCGCGCGGCTGTCTGATCCTGCAACCCTATGACATGCGGATGGGCGCGGGCACCTTCCACCCCGCCACCACACTGCGCGCTTTGGGGCCAGAGCCGTGGAAGGCCGCCTACGTTCAGCCGAGCCGCCGTCCCACGGACGGCCGTTATGGCGAGAACCCCAACCGGCTTCAGCACTATTACCAGTATCAGGTGATCCTGAAGCCTAATCCGCCGAACCTGCAGGAGCTATATCTCGAGAGCCTTGTCGCCATCGGCATCGATCCGCTGGCGCACGATATCCGCTTCGTTGAGGATGACTGGGAAAGCCCTACGCTGGGCGCCTGGGGGCTGGGCTGGGAAGTCTGGTGCGACGGCATGGAGGTTACCCAGTTCACCTATTTCCAGCAGATCGGCGGGTTTGACTGCAAGCCGGTCGCAGGCGAACTGACCTATGGGCTCGAACGGCTGGCGATGTATATTCAGGGCGTCGATAACGTCTATGATCTGCGCTTTAACGATGACGTGAGTTATGGCGCGGTGTTTCTCGAAAATGAGCGAGAACACTCGAAGTATAACTTCGAAGTTGCTGATACTGCATCTCTTTTCGAAGGTTTCGCCAAGGCCGAGGCCGAGTGCCAACGCTGCATCGCTGCGGAAATTCCGCTCGCCGCCTACGATCAGGCGATCGAGGCGAGCCATCTGTTCAACCTGCTGCAAGCGCGCGGCGTGATCTCGGTTCAGGAACGCGCCAGCTACATCGGCCGGGTGCGCGATCTGGCCAAGGGCAGTTGTCAGGCGTGGATTGCGAAGAATGAGGCTGGCTGGGCGGAGAAGTTCCCGGGGTGGACGGTATGATGATGCCTTCCAACACCACTTTTTCTCGTCATCCTGAACTTGTTTCAGGATCCATCGCTCCGCCAGCCCGGTTCTGGCGGAGTGAAGCATGCGGCGCGGCTTTGCTGCCACACAGAGCTTCGGTGCGGGACGAAAAATGGACCCTGAAACAAGTTCAGGGTGACGAATATGGATTGGTTTGGAGGGCGGGCGCTTGACCGACTTCCTCCTCGAATTGCGCTCAGAAGAAGTGCCTGCCCGCATGCAGGCAGGTGCGCGGCGCGATCTTGAGAAACTGTTCCGCGAGCAGATGGCGGCGGCGGGCGTGGCGCTGGGAGAGGTGACCGTTTGGTCCACCCCGCGCCGCCTCGCCATGATCGCGCGCGATTTGCCAGATGCGACCGCTGCCGTCAGCGAGGAAGTCAAAGGCCCGAAGGTTGGCGCGCCGCCGCAGGCGCTCGAAGGTTTCCTGCGCAAGACGGGCCTCACGCAAGACCAGTTGACCGAGCGCGATGGCGTTTTCTTCGCGGTGAGCGAAAAGCCGGGGCGTGCAACCAAGGATGTGCTGGCCGAGGCTATCCCTGCGATCATCCGCGCCTTTCCCTGGCCCAAGTCGCAGCGCTGGGGCGCGGCGTCGATCTCGACGGAAAGTCTGCGCTGGGTGCGGCCCCTGTCGGGCATTGTCGCGCTATTCGGGCAGGACCTGGTGGATTGCGCCGTTGGCGATGTGCGCTCGGGCTATGCCACCATGGGGCACCGTTTCCACCATCCCGGCGAGATCACCATCGGCAGCGCAGGCGATTATCAGGACAAATTGCGCGCCTGCCATGTGATCGTCGATCACGCTGAGCGCGAAGCGCTGATCCGTGACAAGGCGCAGGCCGCTGCTTCGGCCGCGGGACTGGTGTTGGTCGCGGACGAAGGGCTGGTGATCGAGAATGCTGGCCTCACCGAATGGCCGGTGCCGCTGCTGGGCCGTTTCGACGAGGCCTTTCTTGAGGTTCCGCCCGAAGTTATCCAGCTTACCGCACGGACAAACCAGAAGTATTTCGTTTGCGAGGCTGACGGAAAACTCGCGAATGCGTTCATTTGCACCGCGAATATCGAGGCGCCGGATGGCGGCGTGGGGATCGTCGCCGGCAACCGGAAGGTCTTGGCCGCGCGGCTTTCAGACGCACGCTTCTTCTGGGAACAGGACCGCAAGAAGACGCTGGCGCAGCATGCCGAGGGTCTGGCGCGGATCACCTTCCACGAGAAGCTGGGCACAGTTGCTGACAAGGTCGAGCGTGTAGCCAAGCTGGCGCGGTGGTTGGTTGAGCAAAATATCGTCACCCCCGCGAAGGCGGGGGCCCATCACCCGACCGTTGCTTCAGGAGAAACGTCGGAGATAGGTTCCCGCCTTCGCGGGAATGACGAAGAAGTTGAGAAGCTAGCCAATCTCGCCGAACAGGCCGCGCGGCTGTGCAAGGCCGATCT
>JANPPM010000233.1:0-3013 GCA_031428495.1 Novosphingobium sp. | reverse complement strand
CAATTGAACGCGATCGCGGTCGGCCGATAATTGCTTGGGTGCCCCGCGTAAATTATTGCGAACCCGCCCGTTGCCTGAATGGCTGCTTCGCGTGACCTCAGCGACGCAGATCACGGTAAGGGCAGATGTCATCGTCGAGGGGCACATAGCTCTGCCGGGGATCCGATCCATGCGAAGATGCCGGAAACTCTCGTGCAGGTCCCATGCCACCAGATACCGCAAGGTTGGCAGGATCAGCACGGACCTGCGGTCCTACACTGCGGAAGGTGGAGACGCAGCGGGCAGCAATCGGCTGGGCGTGTCGGGCGGCCCAAAACCGTAGCTAGGGGCGGATGGACTAAGCCGCTCCGCGGCATTGGCGCCTGTGGCTGGCGTTCGGCTCCCAATTCAGCGTTGCTCTTGGTGTGAAGCCTTTCCGGGCTGACGATGTGGTCTTCCCACCCGTCAGACAGGAGGTTGCGATGAAGGAGGAGAAGACCACCCCGCTGCGCCAGCGGATGATCGAGGATATGCAGATCCGCGGGTTGTGCGAGAAGACCCAGCAGGGGCACATTCGCTGCGTGAAGCATTTCGCGTCTTTCCTGGGACGATCGCCAGATACAGCCACGCCAGAGGATGTGCGGGCGTATCAGTTGCAGATGACGAAGGACCTGGTGTCGGCCACCACGTTCAATGTGCGCATCATTTCGCTGCGGTTCTTTTTCAGCGTCACCTGCGGGCGCGAGGAGATGAAGCGATACATGCAGTTCCATCGCCAGCCGCGGAAGTTGCCGGTGGTGCTGAGCGTGGAGGAGGTCGCAAAGCTTCTGGCCTCGGTGCCGGGGCCCGGATTGAAGTATCGGGCAGCCCTTGGCATCAGCTACGGCGCGGGGCTGCGGGCCTCGGAGGTCTGCAACCTCAGGGTCCGCGACATCGACAGCCAGCGCATGCTGATCCATGTCGATCAGGGCAAGGGCAGCAAGGATCGGCAGGCCATGTTGTCGCCCAGCCTGCTGGAGGTGCTGCGGCAATATTGGCGCGAGTCCCGGCCTGAAGGCTGGCTGTTTCCAGGCCTGCCTAAGATCTCGCCTCTGTCTCCCAGGCAATTGAACCGCGCATTCATGGCGGCCAAGGATATGGCGGGGATCACGAAGCCAGCGACCCTGCACACGCTGCGCCACAGCTTCGCCACGCATCTGTTGGAGGCCAACACCGACGTGAGGGTGATCCAGGTGTTGCTGGGGCATGCCAAGCTCAGCACCACAGCGCGTTATGCCCATGTCGCCACCAAGACGATCCAAAGCACCGTCAGCCCCTTCGAACAGATGAAGCTTGTGCAGGACAGGGTGCTCCGATCCGACGGCCCGGATTGAAGCCGGGGCTGCGTGCCCCGCCCTTCGCTGGAACTGGCTGACATCTTCCGTGCCCATGGCCCTGCGTGGCGGCAGGCCAATGCGGGGCATGTCAGCCTGACCCAGCTCAAGGTGATGTCGGCTATCGAAGCCTGCCGGACCGAGGCGCTCGGCGGGCATGTGGCCGGGTGCGCCAGCTGCGGCCATCAGCACATCGCCTATAATTCCTGCAAAAACCGGCATTGCCCCAAATGCCAGGGCCCGGCGGCGCGGGACTGGTTGGCCGCGCGCGCCGCGGACCTGCTGCCCGTGGAGTATTTCCACGTCGTCTTCACCCTCCCGGCCGGAATCGCGCAGATCGCCTTCTGGAACAAGAAGGCGGTCTATGACCTGCTGTTCCGCGCCTCGGCCGCCACGGTTCTGACCCTCGCTGCCGATCCTGGACGCCTCGGCGCGCGTCTCGGCATAACCGCGGTGCTGCACACCTGGGGTTCGGCGCTGATCCACCATCCTCACATCCACATGATCGTCCCGGGCGGCGGCTTGTCGCCAGACGGCACAAGATGGATTGCCTGCAAGCAGGGCTTTTTCTTGCATGTTCGGGTGCTGTCGCGGTTGTTCCGGCGCCTGTTTCTTGAGGGGCTTCTCGCCTTGCACCGCGCCGGGGAACTCGCCTTCTTCGGCGATCTGGTGAACCTTGCAGACCCCGCCAGCTTCACCACTTGGTTGGCCCCGTTCCGCAAATCCGAATGGGTGGTCTATGCCAAGCCCCCCTTCGTCGGCCCCGAGGCGGTTCTGGCCTATCTCAGCCGCTACACCCACCGCGTCGCCATATCGAACAACCGCCTTGTCAGCGCCGAGGCCGGGACCGTGGCGTTTCGCTGGAAGGATTACCGCATCAAGCAGGGCGACAGGCAAAAGGTGATGCAGCTCGCCACCGACGAGTTCATCCGCCGGTTCCTGATCCATGTCCTGCCCGACGGCTTCCATCGCATCCGGCATTACGGCCTGCTGGCAAGTGCCGTTCGCAGGGCCAACATCGCGAAGATCCGGACCCTGCTCGGAGCGGCTCAACCCGTCCCGGCACCCGAAACGGCGGCTGAGCAGGCCCCGCTCACCCTGCGCGAACCGTGCCCCTGCTGCGGTGCGCCGATGCGGATCATAGAAATATTCCGGCGCGGCCAGGCGCCACGATCACGGGCACCACCGCAGGAGCAGGCCGCATGATGAAACGCCCATCCCTCAGCCTGATCCACCGCCAGTGCCCGCTCGGGACCTGCATGGCCCTGATTTGGTCTCAGCGGAACGGTTCGCCACATTCGGTGGACGACCCCCAGTTCCAAGGCTTCAAAGCGGTGGCGTTAGGCGGCAGAAGCCAAGCTATCGCCGGGCAACCCGAACTCCGGTTGCCGCTTGTGCGCAAGGTGGTTCCCACCGTCGGCGCTCTTTCCCCATAGACAGCGCCTCGCACCCCGCGGCTTCGTCCTTCCGAGGTTTATCAACGTGGACCGCCACCACCAGACGGCGACCGTCGCGCCGCGGTCCAGGTCGAAAAACCTTCAGGGAACCGGACGTTCGATGCGTCACCCACAAATAACCGCACAGCGGACATTGCTGAGCTTTGATGTTGCTGCATCAATGACTGGTATCGGTGATTTTGGATCACGCCCTTACTTTTCTTG
>JANPPM010000232.1:0-7285 GCA_031428495.1 Novosphingobium sp. | reverse complement strand
GATGTCTGCATAGTATTGGATACCCCCAAGCAGTCTCGAATAGAGGCGGGGCTGCACCAGTCTCCGCAGCCCCGCCTCCCCGAGCCGCTCTCTTCCAAAATCGCCGGTCGGATCGCCCAGAACGTAGGTTCAGCTCGCAGCGGCCACGCCGCTTTCGGCCCTCAGCTGCTCCAGCTCGCCGGCTTCATACATTTCCATCATAATGTCGCTGCCGCCGACGAATTCGCCCTTCACGTAGAGCTGCGGGATCGTCGGCCAATCCGAATAGCTCTTGATGCCAGAGCGGATTTCCATGTCCTGCAACACATCGACGGTCTCGTAACCGACTCCGAGATGATCGAGGATGGCAATTGCCTTGCTGGAAAAGCCGCATTGCGGAAACAGCGGCGTGCCCTTCATGAACAGGACCACGTCGTTCGAGGTGACGATGGCGGAAATGCGGCTGTTGGCGTCGGACATGAACTTAAATTCCTTGATGTGTTGCGGCTCAGTTGGGGACAGCCGTGGTCAGTTGCAAGGCATGCAGTTCGCCACCCATCCGCCCGCCGAGTGCCTGATAGACCAGTTTGTGCTGCGCCACGCGGGGCTTGCCGGTAAATGCTGCCGAAATCACATGCGCGGCATAGTGATCACCGTCACCCACCAGCTCGGTGATTTCCACCGTGGCATCGGGCAGGGCGGCCTTGATCAGCGCCTCGATATCCGAGGCGGCCATGCCCATCAGCTTTCGCCCATCAGCATGCGGCGCGCTTCGATCAATTTGGCATCCAGCGCGCTGCGAATTTCGCTGTCATCGGTTTCCACGCCAGCCGAGGTCAGGTCGCCGATGAGCTTGCGGATCACGTCTTCGTCGCCCGCTTCCTCGAAATCGGCCTGGACCACGCTTTTGGCGTAAGCATCGGTTTCAGCGGGTGAAAGGCCCATGCGCGCGGCCGCCCATTGACCGAGCAGCTTGTTGCGCCGCGCGGTAATGCGGAAGTGCATTTCCTCATCGTGGGCGAAATGCGCTTCTTCACCGATACGGCGGTCGTTAAAGTCGGTCATGGCTGCTGTCCTTTGTATCTGGGTAAAGCGATAGGGCCGCGTCGGTTCAGGTTCAATCCTGTTTAAGTGATCGGGCCTGTTTAGCGCTTCAGGGACGCACGACTAACTTTCCAAGCGCCTTACGGGCGGCAAGCTGGGCAATTGCTTTGCCGCCGTCTGCCAGTGGGTAGGTCTCTGATACATGCGGAGCGATCTGCCCCGCAGCCAGCATCGCAAACAACTCGCCGATCATCGCGGTGTTATGGGCGGGTTCGCGTTCGATAAAGGCACCATAAAACACCCCGCGAATGTCCGCCGACTTGAGCAGCGCGAGATTGAGCGGAAGGTTGGGAATGCCCGCCGTAAAGCCGATTACCAGATAGCGCCCGCCCCAGCCGATCGCGCGGAAGGCTGGCTCGGCATAGTCGCCGCCGACCGGGTCATAGATCACTGCCGCGCCATCGGGCCCGCAGGCAGCCTTGAGATCGCCCAACAAAGCGCGCGATTGCTCGCGGTCGAACGGTGGGCGGCCATAGATGACCGTATCGTCCGCACCGGCATCGCGCGCGATTGCGGCTTTTTCTTCGCTTGATACGGCTGCGACAACCCGCGCGCCCAGTGCCTTGCCAAGCTGCACCGCCGACAGCCCGGTGCCACCCGCCGCGCCAAGGACCAGCAGCGTCTCGCCCAGCTGGAGCTGTGCCCGGTCGCGCAGCGCATGCATCGTGGTGCCATAGGTCAGCAGCATCGCCGCAGCGGCATCAAAATCGACGCCATCGGGAATGGCGAACAATTTGTCCTCTGCGACCACCAGTTTTTCGCAGAGCCCGCCGAAAATCAGAACAGCGGCAACCCTGTCGCCCACATTCCAGCGCGTTACGCCTTCGCCCAAGGCTTCGACCACGCCAGCGACTTCGGCGCCGGGCGAAAAGGGGCGCGGCGGTTTGTATTGGTAGAGGTCGGCGACGATCAGCGTATCGGGAAAATTGATCCCGCAGGCCTTTACCGCGATCCGCACTTCGCCCTTGCCGGGCATGGGATCGTCGATTTCATCCAAGCTGAGAGTTTCTGGCCCTCCCGCGACATGGCTGCGCAGCGCTTTCATGCCGCTGCGCGGCTGGCACTGCCAAGGAAAGGCAGGTCAGTGCTGATGCGGCGTTCATGCGCCGAAATCTGGACGTCCTGCGCCAAAGTCAGACCGACCTCATCAAGTCCATTGAGCAGGCAATGCTTGCGAAACGGGTCAATCTCGAATGTGAAACGGTCCTGAAAGCGGGTTGTGACGGTCTGGCTCTCAAGATCAATCTCGATCGGATCGGTCTTTGCTACCTCCATCAGCCGGTCGATAGCCGCCTGCGGCAGGACCACACCCAGAATGCCGTTCTTGAAAGCATTGCTGGCGAAAATATCGGAAAAGCTGGGGGCGATGACACAGGTCACCCCCATGTCGAGCAGAGCCCAGGCGGCATGCTCGCGGCTGGAACCGCAGCCGAAGTTGTCGCCCGCGATCAGGATCGGGGCTCCGGCATATTCGGGATCGGTGAACACATTGCCCGGCTCAAGCTTGACTGCTTCGAATGCGCCCTTGCCAAGACCATCGCGGGTGATCGTCTTGAGCCAGTGCGCGGGAATGACAACGTCGGTATCAACGTTCTTGCGGCCAAACGGAATGGCGCGGCCCTGAACCTGACGGAGCGGCTCCATCAATCGGTCTCGGGCGGTTTGGGCAGAAGGGGGGGCTTGTCAGGGCCCTTCTTGCGGCGTCCGGAATAGAGCAGCGCGGCAGCCAGTGCGGCAGAGCCGACAGCCACGCCGGCGACTGCGGCCTTGGCTGCCCATGCGGGAATCTCGGTCTTTTTGGTCATGGACGATCTATGTCCATCGCGGGCACGGGATTCAAGGGCAAGCGGCGTAATTGTTGCCATCTATCGCAATCTGGCGGGGTCAGGCCTTAACAGCGGCAGCATCGCTGCCGGGGGTGCCGCAGGCCATGCAGTAGCGGAAGAACGCCATCTTGCGCGTCTCGCAAGCGGTGCAGCGGTTATACAGCGTCATCCCGCAGTGAACGCAGAAATTGCTCTCGCTGCCTTCCATCGCGGCAATTGGCCGGTCACAGCCCGGGCAGACCTTGGCGCCCATTTTCTTGAACGCCTCATCATGGCTGACCAGCTTGCGCCGCTCTTCCTCGGCCTGTTGCTCACCTGCTTGGCGCTTGGCAAGATAGACGCGCATGTTCTTGATCAGATAGTGACCGGCCACGAATGTCAGCAGGATGCCGACGCCGTAGCGGATATAGCCGCCGTAACTGGGCAGATAGGGCACCAGCTCGACGAAAAACACGAAGACGGCGGCGAGCACAAAGCCGCGTGCCAGCGGCCAGTGGTCGCTCTTGCGTTTTTTGACCACCAGCCAGCCTGCCACCAGCAGCATTGGCAGGGTGATCAGCAGGCGCAGCCCGAAAATCCGCAATTCCTGCCAGAACATCGCCTTTTCATAAGCCGGGAAGGCACTGGCTTGCAGCCGACTTTGTTGCTCGTTCAGCTCGCTCTCACGCTGATTGAGCGGCAGGGATTCGCTTTCCAGTGCGTCGATGGCGGATTGCACCGCGCGTTCATTGCCCTTGAGTTGCTCCAGCTCGCGCGTGCGGGCCAACACTTCGGGATCCTGCTGCGGATTGGTGGTTGCAGTGCGGGTCTGGATCCATGCCTGAAAGGTTTCAGTGCCGGTTTGCGAGGCTTTCTGTGCCTGTTCGAGTTGCAGCCGCGCAACCGCCAGCTTGTCATCACTCGCGCCGCGCCGTTCCTGAATGGCGCGCAATTCGTCGCGAATTTTCTTCGACGTGGCAGTGTCGGCGAACTCTTCCTGCGTAACCTGGCTCTCCACCTGCGGCAGGTCGCCGATCACCAGATTGCCCAGCCCGACGATAAAAGCGGCAAGGATGATCGAGACCACCCACATGGCTATCCCGAACGCCTTCTCCGGCACACGCACACCCTTGGCCATGATCCGCCTTCTCCTATTGAGCCTCGAGCTTAGCCGAACGGCACGCCCAGGAACATCGACCACAGATCGCCCGCGAGCAGCACGAGCAGGCACATGGCCGTCGCCTCGATCGCTATGCGGTAAAGGCTCCAGGGCCGGTGGCCTTTGCGCTCATCGAGCCAATAGACGTTGGCGAAAGTAAACAGAAAGCCCATCGCGTAGAACAAGGTGCCAATGCCCAGTTGGCGCTCCAGATCCTCATACCAGGCATAGCTGCCCTTGGGCTGGCTGACGAACAGCATGGTCTCCAGCCACGCCCAGAACAGCGCGGTTGAGATGACGCCAAGCGCGAAGGCGATGCGCCCGGCGGTTACTCCCATGCCTACGCCGATCCGGTAAAGCCGCCGGATCAGAACAATCGCGCCAATATGATAGACCGTGAAAAAGCCGACTGAAATCGGATACATGCCGATGGGCACGCGCTTGTGTTCGGCCAGCGCTGTTGCCTGATCGGAGCCAAGCAGCACGGAATCGAAATACCAGCTGACCGCGTCGTATTTGTACCGCATGCCCAGTGTGTCGAAGAAATATTCGGTGCCGAAATAGGTCAGGAAGAAGATGACCACGGCGAGATAGAGCTGGAACTTGAACCACCATTGCTGCCAGATGGGCAATGGGCTGCCGCGCCGCAGCCATAGGGGCAGCAAAACGCAAAACGGTAGCCAGACAAGGAACCCGGCAGCCAAGTTCTGCCAGTTGCCGGCAATGCTGAACCCGGTGCGCGAGGTGATCGCGCTGATGATGAAGAATACCGGGATATACCAGAGGTAGAGCTTTTCGGCCCATGCGCGGTCGTCGTTGTCGGATAGCCATGTGCGCGGAGTGAAGGTGCGCATTTCGGGCGCGTCGTCGGTGTAAGTTGTGGTTGTCATTGTGCCCCCTCCCAGAGTTGGCGGGAGAGTTGCGCGAATAGGGGGCTGCGTCAATCAGACTGACGAATTGCTTCTGCCCTTGGTGCTAAGAACTGCAAATAGGAATAGACACAGAGAACTTTATATAGTACGAAAATTGCAGGGTATCCGAGGCAGGTTTTGACGCAGAAGATCGAGCTGGTCTTTTATCGGAATTCATCCGGGAAGGAGCCAGTCCGGGAATGGTTGATCGATTGCCCCTTGGCCAATCGGCGCGAGATCGGGCTGGATTTGCAGCGTGTGCAATATCGCTGGCCGGTGGGTAAGGGCCTGTTTGAAGTGCGGACACCGCTTTCCGATGGAACGACTGCGCGGGTGATGATCAGCTTCCATGAAGGCGCGCTCTATGCGCTGCATGGCTTTATCAAAAAGACGCAGGCGACTCCTGCATCTGATCTGGAAATTGCCCGGAAACGGCAGAAGGGCTTGGCAAATGGCTGATAGCAAGCATCGCGGATCGACGCTCGATAGCTTTCTCGAAACAGAAGGCGTGCTGGCCGAATTTCAGGCGCGGGCGATCAAGGAAGTCATTGCTAGGCAACTGGCCGAGGCGATGAAGGATCGCAAGCTGACCAAGACCGCGCTGGCCGTGCTGATGAAAACCAGCCGGACGCAGATCAACCGGGTGCTTGATCCGAACGACGGGAATGTGACGATTGAGACGTTGCAGCGGGCTGCGGCGCTGGTGGGGCGGAGGGTTCAGTTGGAGTTGGTTTGATTTGCACGTCCAATTTGAAGTCCAAGAAATTGAGTTCCGGGCAGCGGATTATTTGAGATAGCTTCCGCAGGCTCGAACCCGAGGTTTCGATATAGCTGCTGTGCCGCCGCAAACTCAGCCAACACATCGAGCCGCATCTCACGATAACCGAATTCGTGCGCCTGCCCAATCAGACGCTCAGCCAGCTGGCGACCGAGTCCTGATCCGCGCGCCGTTGGTCGCACATAGAGGCGCTTCATTTCGCAGATCGATCCGCTAACGCGCTTCATTGCAATGCATCCGACAATTACTTCATCGGCATAGCCCAGCAACACGCAGCCATCCGGTTCGGCATATTTACCTGGCAGATCGGCAAACTCGGCTTCGTTGTTCTGATGGGCGAGACTGACTCTCGGACTGGCGACAAACTCCCGCCAAATGCCGAGAACAGAATCGGCATCTTGAGGAAATTGTGCGGGCCTAATCACGATCACGGCCCGCTGTTCAGCACAAATTGTGGCAAATCAATGGGGGGCTACCCGACCAGTTCCCGCACATCCGTCAACCGCCCGGTCACAGCCGCCGCAGCAGCCATCGCAGGGCTCACCAGATGCGTACGCGCGCCTGGGCCTTGCCGACCAGTGAAGTTGCGGTTGCTGGTGCTCGCGCAGCGTTCTCCTGGCGGCACCTTGTCGGGGTTCATGGCGAGGCAGGCGGAGCAGCCCGGTTCGCGCCATTCTAGCCCAGCTGCGATGATGATCTTGTCCAGACCCTCGGCCTCGGCTTGCGCCTTCACCAGGCCTGAGCCGGGAACTACAATCGCCCATTTGACGTTGGCGGCCTTGTGGCGGCCCTTGAGCACCTCTGCCGCGGCGCGCAGGTCTTCGATGCGGCTGTTGGTGCAGCTGCCGATGAACACGTTCTGCACTTCGATGTCCTGCATTCGGGTGCCAGGGGTCAGGCCCATATAATCGAGGCTGACGCGCACGGCTTCCTGCTTGCTGGGATCGGCGAAGCTCTCGGGGGAGGGGACCATGCCGCCGATGGCCACGGTGTCCTCAGGGCTGGTGCCCCAGGTGACCGTCGGCTGGATATCGCTGGCCTGAATGACCACGCTCTTGTCGAATGTCGCGCCCGGATCGGACGTCAGGCTCTTCCACCATGCAACGGCCTTGTCCCAGTCCGCGCCTTTGGGTGCATAGGGGCGGCCCTTGAGGTAGGTGAAAGTCGTCTCGTCTGCTGCGACCAGACCGGCGCGTGCGCCTGCCTCGATGCTCATGTTGCACACGGTCAGGCGGCCCTCGATGCTCATCGCCTCGAACACTGGCCCGCGAAACTCGATGACGTGGCCGGTGCCGCCCGCCGTGCCGACCACGCCGATGATGTGCAGTACCAGATCCTTTGGCGTTATGCCGGGGCCAAGATCGCCCTCGACGCGCACTTCCATGGTTTTTGACTGCTTGAGCAGCAAGGTCTGCGTTGCGAGCACATGCTCGACCTCGCTGGTGCCGATGCCGAATGCCAGCGCGCCAAGGCCGCCGTGGCAGCTCGTGTGGCTGTCGCCGCAGACGATGGTTGCGCCGGGCAGGGAGAAGCCCTGCTCCGGGCCGAC
>JANPPM010000231.1:0-12828 GCA_031428495.1 Novosphingobium sp. | reverse complement strand
CGATAAATCGCCATCATTGTGTCTTGGCATCGTTGTCCGATTGTAAAACCAGCCTATCTAGGGTTACTATGCGATTAGGTGCCGTCCACCCCTGCGGGTTTGGGGCGGCAAAGATTGGAATTATCACGTGACTATCCAGATCATCATACTTGCAATGATCGCCGCATTTCTGGGGCTTCGGCTCTATTCAGTGCTGGGCCGTAGGGCCGAGCATGAGGAAGAAACAATGCGCGGCCGTCTAGATGACAAGCCGGGCGCCAGCGCCGGGCCAATTGCGGCGCCAGCGCCCCGAGCGATTGCTGGGCAGGCTGCCGTCGAGACGGGCCCCGGGATCAGCAGTCTGGTCCCCGCAGTTGAGCGCGGCCTGCGTGAGATTGCCACGGCTGATCGCCGTTTCGACGTAACCAGTTTTCTTGAGGGCGCACGCTCTGCCTATCGCATGGTACTCGAAGCCTATTGGCGCGGTGACAAGGAAGAGCTCGCGCAATTGTGTGATAGCGATGTTCTCGAAGGCTTCAGTGCAGCAATCGATGCCCGCGCAGCGGCAAACGAAACGCTCGACAACCGGCTCATCCGCATTGAGGATATGACCATCCTTTCGGCAAGCTATGAAGCGCCGCTGGCGCGCATCTCGGTCTGCTTTGCCGCCGACATTGCCACCGTCACCCGCAATGCAGAAGAACTGGTCATCGCCGGTTCGCTTGATGATGCGGTGCAATCGCGCGACATCTGGACGTTTACCCGCGACACTTCGTCGTCTGAACCGGATTGGCTGCTCGACGAGACCGACGAGGGCTGAGCTTGTGCGGGGAAGTTTCGCTGGCAAGGTTGCTGCGCTCGCGGGGCTTTTGCTGATTGCTTCCTGCGGCAAGCTGATCCCGCCCACCACGCTGCCACCTCCCTCAGATACAGCGCTGGGTGCGGGCGTTACGCGCGGGCCGGAGATCACCGCGCTGCGGATTGATGCCAGCGACGCTGCTGCGGCACTGGTCTCCTTCCGGGAAAGCTGCCCCCGGCTTCTGGCGCGCACCGATGCCAGCCTGCTGACCAGTGCGGGCGATTGGAAGCCTGCTTGTGAAGCCGCAAGGACTTGGCCAGCTGCAGGTGGTTCCAGCTTTTTCGCACAGTTCTTTGAGACGGCACAGATCGGCAACGGCAATGCCTTTGCCACCGGCTATTATGAGCCCGAGATCGCGGGAGTGCGTCGCCGCCAGCCGGGGTTCGATGTTCCTGTCTATGGCATGCCGCCGGATCTGGTCCGTGCGCGCGTGGGAGATGCTCCGGCTAACAGTTCAGGCCAGCAGCCCCTCGGCAGGTATGGTGAAGACGGCAAGTTCGTGCCCTATCATGACCGCACGGCGATTGAGCAGGGCGCACTGATGGGCAAGGGGCTGGAGATTGCCTGGGCGCAGGACGCGCTCGAATTTTTCTTTCTGCAGGTGCAGGGTTCGGGTCGGCTGCGTGCGCCGGACGGCAGCGTGATCCGCATTGGCTATGCCGGGCAGAATGGTCACGCTTATACCGGCATCGGCGGCGCAATGCGCCAGCGCGGCCTGGTCGGCAGCGGACCGGGGCAATACTCGGGCTCGATGCAGGGTATCATGCAATATGTCCGCGAGAACCCCGAAGCGGGCGCATCGCTGATGCGTGAAAACAAGAGCTGGGTATTCTTTCGCGAATCGACCGGGGACGGACCCTTGGGTGCGCTGGGGATTCCGGTCCGCGCGCGTTCGAGCGTGGCCGCCGATCCGAAATTCGTGCCACTAGGCGCGCCAGTCTGGCTGGCACTGGATCGCAGCGAGGCCAATGGTCTGTGGATCGCGCAGGACACGGGTGGAGCCATCAAGGGGGCCAACCGGTTTGATACCTTCTGGGGTGCGGGCAGCGAGGCCCGGACCATCGCAGGTGGCATGAGCGGTCGCGGTCGCGGCTTTCTGCTTTTGCCGAAGGGCACGTTGCAGCGACTCGGACGCAAGTGAAGCGGGGCCTGTCGCGCGATGAAGCCGCGCTATGGGCGCGCCTTGCCAGCACTGTCAGGCGGATTAATCCTGCGCGGACCGGGGAAGGGAGCCGCCTTGATGTAATTGTGGATGGGCACAAGCCGCTTGTTACAAACAGGAAGCGAAATGAGCCTGTGCCCCTCCACCAGCCTGCAGTTGGCCTCCCCCCGCGCGCCGGGGAAGATCTGCGATCCCGGCCCCATACACTCGATGCAAACTGGGACCGCAAACTGGCGCAAGGGGTCGTTGCGCCGGACTTTACGATAGACCTTCACGGTCATTCGCTCGCCGCTGCGCATATCCGGCTGGATCATGGCCTGATGCTGGCCCTGGCGCAGGGTGCGCGGGTTGTGCTGCTGATCACCGGGCGGCCGCGTCCCTCGGATGATACCAACAGTCGGGGCGAACGGCGCGGCGCAATTCGGGCCAAATATCTCGACTGGCTGGCGCATGGCACGCATGCGAGCCGGATCGCCGCGATCCGCCCGGCGCATCCAAGGCATGGCGGGGCGGGGGCTATCTATCTGGTGCTCAGAAGGGCACGTTAAGCTCTTACGCTGATTACCCGCACTGCCCCCGGTGCAGCAATTTATGGTCGGCCAATACCAGTGCCATCATCGCCGCAACCACTGGCGCGCCGCGAATGCCGACGCAGGGATCGTGGCGACCCTTGGTCTGGATGTCCGTCGCCGCGCCATCACGGGTTATGGTCTCAACGGGGGTAAGTATCGAACTTGTGGGCTTGAACGCCACCCGCACCACCACCGGCTGACCAGTGGCAATGCCCCCAGCGATACCGCCCGCGTGATTATCGAGAAATTGCGGCGAGGCTCCGCCCGGGCGCATCCGGTCGGCATTCTGCTCGCCGGTCAGCCTTGCGGCAGCAAAGCCGTCGCCGATCTCGACGCCTTTTACCGCATTGATGCTCATCATCGCGGCGGCCAGATCGGCGTCGAGCTTTGCATAGAGCGGTGCGCCCCAACCTGCGGGGACACCCGTTGCGACGCATTCGACTACCGCGCCCACCGATGAGCCTGCGAGCCGCGCATCATCAACGAGCTTTTCCCAACGAAGAGCAGCTGAGACATCCGGGCAAAAGAACGGATTACGGGCCACTTCAGCGAGATCGAAAGCCGCGCGGTCGATGCAGTCACCGCCGATTTCCGTGAGATATGCGGCAATGCTGACCTCAGGGACAACCAGCCGCGCAACGCCGCCCGCGGCCACTCGCGCTGCGGTTTCACGCGCCGAACTGCGCCCACCACCACGATAGTCGCGGAAACCGTATTTGGCGTCATAGGCGTAGTCGGCGTGGCCGGGACGGTAAGCCTTGGCGACCTCGGAATAGTCTTTTGAGCGCTGGTCGACATTGTCGATCTTCAACGAAATCGGGGTGCCGGTGGTCTTGCCTTCGAACACGCCGGACAGGATCTCAACCTGGTCGGGTTCTTGCCGCTGGGTTGTGTATTTGGACTGGCCGGGCCGACGTGCGTCGAGAAAAGGCTGAAGGTCCGCTTCGCTCAACGCCAGTCCCGGCGGGCAGCCGTCAACGACTGCACCCAGCGACGGCCCATGGCTCTCGCCCCAGGTGGTGAAACGCAGCATGCGGCCGAAGGTGTTGACGCTCATGGCGCTGCAATTGCCGGGGATGACGCGAAAAGTCCACTCCCCGGCGTCAGGGGGATCGTCTATCTAGGATCGTATGCACCTGACTGTATTCCGCAACACCAAGCGCGCCGACGTGGACATCGAATCCTATGCAGCCGATTCTGCGCGGATGATCGCACTCGCGGAAGCGCAGCCCGGGTTCATCGCCTATCGCCGCTATTCGAGTGCAGATGGCGAAGACCTGTCCTTGTCCGAATGGGAAACCGAGGCTGATGCACGTGCCTGGGCTCGCCATCCCGAACATGTTGCCGTTCAGGGCAAGGGGCGCAGTGCCTATTACGAAACCTACAGCGTCTATTCCTGCCCAGAGCCGTCAATCCGCACATTTGAGAGAGACAAACCGTGACTGTGACTCTCTACGGCATCCCCAACTGCGACACGGTGAAAAAGGCGCGTGACTGGCTGGGTGCGCGAGGCATTGATTTTGCCTTCCACGATTACAAGAAAGCAGGCGTGGATAACGCCAAGCTGGTCATTTGGGCCGAAGAGGCGGGATGGGAAAAAGTGCTCAACCGCGCCGGGACGACCTTTCGCAGGCTGCCTGACACTGACAAGGAAGGACTGGACGCTGAAAAAGCGGTCGCAGTGATGGTGGCCAACCCCAGTTGCATCAAGCGGCCGATAGTCGAATATGCCGACGGCCTGTTGGTAGGCTTCAAGCCTGACGAATGGGAAGCCGCGCTGGGTTAGGAATCGCCTGGCTGCGGGCTGCTTGCGGCTTGACGATTGGTGTAAACAATTGTTCTTTGCGCGCTGTCGCAGTTCGCTGCCGGTTCCGATTGCAGGAAGTGTTCGAGATGGCATTCTTCAAAGCGCTTATTCCCGGGTTCCTGCTCACCTGGATCATCGCAGGGGTTATGGGCTCGAACGGGTCCAAGGGCGGTTTCCTGTTCATCAAATATATCTATTTTTCGGGCGGCGCTTTTTCCGGCGGAATAAGCGGGATGTACTGGTCGTGGCCGCTTTTTTTCGCGTCCACGCTGCTGGCCTTCGCCATCTTCAAGATGCTTGAGTGATTGGCTTGTGTTGCGCTGTCACGATGTAATTGAGCGCCAGATCTTGTGACAGATGCAAGCCCTTGCCTGGGGACCAGCCGATGCCTTGCGGCTCGCCCATGTTCAGCCCGGCATGGCTCAGCAGGGCGCGCAGTTCGTCCGGGGTGACAAAGAGATCCCAGTGGTGTGTCCCGCGCGGGATTGCACCCATCAGTTCTGCACCTTCGACCAGAAGCAGGCGCGATTGAACAGTGCGGTTGGGGGTCGACAGGATCATCAGGCCGCCCGGAGCAAGGGCAGCTGCAAGCGCAGCAACAAATGCGGGCTTGTCAGCGACATGCTCGATAACTTCAAGCGAGCAAACCAGATCGTAGCCGCTCAGGCCAAGCGCGCTGATGTCGCCGCATTGGTAATCAATGGACAGGCCAGACGCGGCGGCATGTGCAGTGGCGGCGGCAATGTTCTCGCTGGCAGCATCGATGCCCGTAACCGCTGCGCCCAGCCGGGCGAGGGGTTCGCACAGCAGGCCCGCCCCGCAGCCGATATCAGCCGCGCGTTTGCCGAACAGCGGCCTGATCGACCGCGAACTGTCTGGCCAATGGACATCAATGGCGCCGCGAATGAAGCCCAGGCGCACCGGATTAAGCCGGTGCAACATGGCTGAGGACCCTTTGGGGTCCCACCAATCAGCGGCCAGCTTGCCGAAGTGGGCAGCCTCTTCAGGCCGGATAGTCGCGCGCGTGGTTGCATTAGGCATGGCTCGTCCCTAACAGGACCGCCGTTTGGCCTCCAGAGGCCGTTTGCAAAATCGGAGCAAATTCTCTTGGCGCGCATCGTGATGAAATTCGGCGGAACCTCGATGGCCGGGACCGAGCGCATTCGCCGCGTTGCGGGCATCGTCAAGCGCCAGCAAGCAGCGGGGCATGAGGTGGCTGTTGTGGTCTCGGCGATGGCGGGCGAGACGGACCGGCTGGTCAATTTCTGCCGCGAGGCTGACGCGCTGTATGATCCAGCGGAATACGATGTGGTGGTCGCCAGCGGCGAACAGGTCACCTCGGGCCTGCTGGCAATGACCTTGCAGGCAATGGGGTGCAAAGCGCGCTCATGGCTCGGGTGGCAATTGCCGATCATGACTGATGAAGCCCATGCCAAGGCGCGGATCGGCACCATAGATTGCCCCGAAATGCTGGCCTCAATGGCAGCGGGCGAGATCGCGGTTATCCCCGGCTTTCAGGGCCGCACCGCAGACAACCGCATCACCACGCTGGGACGCGGGGGCTCCGACACTTCGGCGGTCGCAGTGGCTGCTGCCGTCCAAGCCGATCGCTGCGATATCTACACCGATGTTGACGGGGTCTATACCACCGACCCGCGCATCGTCGCCAAGGCGCGCAAGCTGAAGCAGGTTACCTATGAGGAAATGCTTGAGCTTGCCTCGGTCGGCTCAAAGGTGTTGCAAACCCGCTCTGTCAGTCTTGCGATGAAGGAGGGCGTGCGCGTGCAAGTGCTCTCCAGCTTTATCGACGATGATGCCCCGGGCGCTGACACTTTGCCCGGCACGATGATCGTCAGCGACGCAGAACTCGCCCGTTTTCAAGAGGATACCGATATGGAAAGCCAGCTGATCACCGGCATCGCCGCCGACAAGAACGAAGCCAAGGTTACCTTGACCCGCGTCGCCGACCGGCCCGGCTCAGTCGCAGCGATTTTCGGTCCGCTCGCTGCCGCCAGCATTAATGTCGACATGATTATCCAGAATGTCGCCAAGGATAAGGGCGAGACTGATGTGACCTTTACCGTCCCCGCTGCCGACCTCGCACGCGCGCAGGCCCTGCTGGAAGAAGGCAAGGAAGCCATCGGCTATTACCGGATGATTGCAGAGGGCAAGGTCGCCAAGATCAGCGTTGTCGGGGTCGGCATGCGCAGCCATGCAGGGGTTGCGGCAACGATGTTCAAGACACTCGCAGACCGGGGCATCAACATTCAGGCGATCTCGACTTCGGAAATCAAGGTCAGCGTACTGATCGACGAGGATGAGACTGAACTCGCGGTGCGGGTGCTGCACACGGCCTATGGGTTGGACGCAGTCGACGAGGCTGCCTGAGACAGACCCGATCCTCAAAGTCCTGACACAGGTTCCCGAATTGCCTCACTAGTTCGGATAGCAACCGCAATTCTTACCCTGGCATGGGGGGCAATTTACCTGACAGGCGGCAGCCTGTTGATGGCCCGTGGCGGCAGTATCTATTATCTGTTGGCCAGCTGATCTACATCGCAATCCAGCTGTGGCGGAATCGCGGATCAGCCATTTCAGCAACAGCGATCTTCGTCGTCGGCACGTGGCTGTGGGCGCTGTGGGAAGCGGGAGCAGACGGCTCGGCGCTGTTGCCCCGCGTGACGGATCGCCGCCTCCGTGCAATTGACTCCGCCAATGGCAAAGAAGTCTGGTCGTCCGGGGCTGCCGGAGTGCGGGCAGGCGACCCCGCTTACCTTTCGTGCGCCGCAGAGTGGCCTGGTTATCGTCTCGGGCGGGTCCAATGACCAAGAGCGCAACGTTGCGACCCATGTTGTCGCCTTCGCGCTTAAGCAATGAATGCGCCTATTTTCGCTGTTCGGTATATTCGATCCTGATCCGCACCCAGCTGCCGACTTGCGATATTCCTCCGACGCGCGCCGGGCGAACGCGAAACTGCCAGCTTGCGGCAAGCACTGCACGCAGTAGCTGGGAGCCGGATGGGTACTCGTCGAGAGCCACGCAGTTCTCAACGCGGAAATCGGCGACGGTCTGGCAGGCGATCAGTGCCCAGCCGGTGCTGGCCGTCGAGAGATAGCCGCGCAGTTCGTCGTTTGAGGGTTCGCGATACCATGTTGCGGCATAGAGCGGTTGGCCACCGGGGGCACTGCCGACGCGCCTGCTGTCACCGGGAACGCCCTGATCGGGCGGCCCCATCATTGTTTTGCCGGGCGTTGCGGGTGTCTGTGGTTGGCGGGGCAGTTGTGAGATATCCAGTTTGGTCATCTCACTCTTCGAAAGCGGAATGAATGCCGGGGGCTGTGTCGGCCGTGCTGGTGGAGCGACTGAGGTTTGCGCCTGCTGAGGTGGTTGTAGCGCCTTACTGGTACGGGGCGGATCAGGCTTGGCGCGCTTCACGGCCTTTTCAGCGGGCGGACTGATGTTGACGCTGGTAAGGACAGTTTCGGATTTGCCAGGTTGCTGATGACTCAATCCGATAGACAGCACAGCCAGAATCAACAGGAGCTCCGCAAGCAGAGCCAGAACTGCGCCAAATAGTCGGTGATCGCGAAAGCGGTCACGCTGGCGGCTTGCAAATGCGCGGATGGTTTTTAGCAATTGGCCTCGACGGCGACAGGCGTGACGGAGACGCGGATGCCTAGTCTTGATCCTGCGCCCCTTGGCGCGATTGCCGGACCAAGGCAAGTTCGATTGCTGACGGGATCGCACGAAAAAGCCCGCCCCCGAAAATGTTCGGGAGCGGGCAGGGTAGTGACGTTCCGCAGTTTAGCTGCGCGGCAGATCGAAGCGGTCGAGGTTCATGACCTTGGTCCAGGCGGCAACGAAGTCGCGTACAAACTTGGCCTCTGCGCCTTTTTCGGCATAGACCTCGGCGACTGCGCGCAGTTCCGAGTTCGACCCGAAGACCAGGTCGGCGCGGCTGGCACGCCAGGTCTCACCACCGTTGCTGCGGTCGGTTGCGACGAACTCTTCCTCGCCGCTGTCTTCGGACGCCTTCCAGGCATGGGTCATGTCCATCAGGTTGACGAAGAAGTCGTTGGTCAGCTGGCCGGATCGCTTGGTGAAATGACCATGGCCGCGTTCGCCGTGGTTGGCACCCAGCACGCGCAGGCCGCCGATCAGCACGGTCATTTCCGGAACTGACAAACCGAGCAACGCAGCACGGTCGATCATCAGTTCTTCGGTGCGCACACCAAGCTTTTTCGGAAGGTAATTGCGGAAAGCATCGGCCTGTGGTTCGAGCGGGGCAAAGCTCTCGGCATCGGTCTGAGCTTGGCTAGCGTCGCCGCGTCCGCCAGTGAACGGCAGGGTGATGCTATGCCCTGCAGCCTTTGCCGCCTGTTCGACCCCAACCACGCCGCCCAGCACAATCGCATCGGCGAGCGAGATGCTGCCGCGCAGTTCGTTGAGCTTTGCCAGCACCACGGCAAGCGAAGCAGGCTCGTTGACGTCCCAGTCCTTCTGCGGGGCAAGAGCAATCCGCGCACCGTTGGCACCGCCGCGATGATCGGTCTTGCGATAGGTGCTGGCCGAAGCCCAGGCGGTCTTGACCAGCTGGCTGACGCTAAGCCCGCTGGCTGCAATCTTGGCCTTCAAATCGGCGATAGCCGCATCTGATGGCATGACTCCAGCGGGGATCGGATCCTGCCAGATCAGATCTTCGGCGGGGACTTCAGGGCCAAGATAGCGCACCTTGGGGCCCATATCGCGGTGACACAGCTTGAACCAGGCGCGCGCGAAAGCATCCTTGAACGCCTCGTGATCGGTGCGGAACTTCTCCGAGATCACGCGGAATTCCGGGTCCATCTTGAGCGCCATGTCGGCGGTGGTCATCATGGTCGGCACCAGTTTGGTGGCATCGTGCGCCGCCGGGGCCATGTCTTCCGGCTTTTGATTGACCGGCTGCCACTGGTGCGCGCCTGCGGGTGATTTGACCAGTTCATAGTCGTAGTCGAGCAGCAGGCGGAAGTAGTTCTCGCTCCACGTTGTGGGCGTGTTCACCCAGGAGCCTTCAATGCCGCTGGTGATCGCATGTTCGCCGATCCCGCTTTCGAACTGGTTCTGCCAGCCAAAGCCCAACAGCGAAATGTCCGCGCCTTCCGGTGCATCGCCGACTAGCGCTGCATCGCCTGCGCCATGTGCCTTGCCGAATGTATGACCACCAGCCGCGAGCGCCACTGTCTCTTCGTGGTTCATCGCCATGCGCTCGAACGTGAGCTTGATGTCGCGTGCGGATTGCAGCGGGTCGGGGTTGCCGCCGGGGCCTTCCGGATTAACGTAGATCAGGCCCATCTGGATCGCGGCGAGGGGGTTTTCCAAGTCCATGCCCTTGTCCGGCTGGATCCGTGTCTCGTCGCCTTGCACCCAGTTGGCTTCCTTGCCCCAGTAGATGTCCTTCTCGGGCTCATAGACATCAGCACGGCCGCCGCCGAAGCCGAAGACCGGACCGCCCATCGATTCAATCGCGACATTGCCGGTGAGGATGAACAGATCGGCCCAGCTGATCGATTGGCCATACTTCTGCTTTATCGGCCACAGCAGGCGGCGGGCCTTGTCTAGGTTGCCGTTGTCTGGCCACGAATTGAGCGGGGCGAAGCGCTGCTGGCCTGAATTGGCCCCGCCGCGCCCGTCGGCGGTGCGATAGGTGCCGGCGGCGTGCCAGGCCATGCGGATGAAAAACGGGCCGTAGTGGCCATAGTCCGCGGGCCACCAGGGCTGGCTGTCGGTCATCAGCGCGGTGATATCTGCCTTGAGCGCCTGATAGTCGATTTTCTTGAAGGCCTCGGCATAGTCAAAGCCGGGGCCCATCGGATCAGCGGCGCCATTGGGGGAGAGTACATCGACCGCAAGCGCGTCAGGCCACCAGTCGCGGTTGGTGCGACCCAGCAGCGCGCGGACGCCGCCATCACCCTGGAATGGGCAGCCGCCTGAGATTGGTCCGGATTGTGCGTTCATGGTCGTTCTCCTCTCAAAAGATTTCTCGATTCAACACCTGCAGATTACGAGCATATGTCTATCGTCAAAAGCGATCAAACCCGGATACTATAGTCGCTAAACCCGATTAGTCGATTTGACGCCTTCCTTGCGGAATTCGGCGCAGGCTTGCCCTATGCCGCACCCTTGCCTAAGCGTCCGCGCCATGACAGCTCATACCATGTCTCAAAAGCTGATGCAGCAAGGCATCGATTTCCTCGGCAGTGACCACGCGATCCTGTGCGGGGCCATGTCGTGGGTGTCCGAACGGCATCTCGTTTCGGCAATCAGCAATGCGGGCGGCTTTGGCGTGATCGCCTGCGGCGCGATGACGCCCGAGCTGCTCGATGCGGAAATCACCGCGACCAAGGCGCTGGCGACCAGGCCGTTCGGCGTCAATCTGATCACCATGCACCCGCAGCTGTTCGACCTGATCGAGGTCTGCGCGCGGCACCGGGTCAGCCATGTCGTGCTGGCTGGCGGCATTCCGCCCAAGGGCAGCGTCGAGGCGATCAAGGTGCATGAGGCAAAGATCATCTGCTTTGCCCCCACACTGGCGCTCGGCAAAAAGCTGCTGCGCTCGGGCGTTGATGCGCTGGTCATCGAGGGTAATGAGGCTGGCGGCCACATCGGTCCGGTGGCGACCAGCGTGCTGGCGCAGGAAATCCTGCCAGAGCTGGCTGAAGACAACCTGATTTTCGTTGCAGGCGGGATCGGCAACGGGGCGATGATCGCGGCCTATCTCGAAATGGGGGCTTGCGGCGTGCAATTGGGCACGCGCTTTGCTTGCGCCAGCGAGTCGATTGCGCATCCGCTGTTCAAGAAGGCATTTTTCCGCGCTTCGGCCCGCGATGCGGTGGCTTCGGTGCAGGTCGATCCGCGTTTGCCGGTGATTCCGGTTCGTGCGCTCAAGAACAAGGGCACCGAGGAATTTACCGCCAAGCAGGTCGAGGTTGGCCTGCTGCTCGATCAGGGCAGCGTTGATATGGGCGAGGCGCAGTTGCGGATCGAGCATTTCTGGGCAGGAGCCTTGCGCCGCGCGGTGATCGATGGCGATGTCGAGAACGGCTCGCTGATGGCCGGGCAGTCGGTGGGCATGGTGACCAAGGAAGAACCGGTCGCCGACATTATCGAAGCACTGATGACGGACTGTGAAGCCGCGCTGGCAAGGCGCTGAGCCGGTGAGCGACGTGCAAATCCTCACCCTGTCCTGCCGTGATCGGCCGGGGATCACCGCGCGGGTCACGGGTTACCTGTTCGACAAGGGCGGCAACGTCATCGAAGCCCAGCAGTTCAATGATGTTGAAGACGGCGATTTCTTCCTGCGCGTGGCCTTCGATCCCGGCCCGGCGGACCCTGAGGCGATCCGCGCGGGCTTCGCAGGCATTGCCGCCGAATACGGCATGCAGTGGAGCCTGCGGAGCCGCGACAAGCCGCGCAAGGTGTTGCTGCTGGTCAGCAAGTTCGACCATTGCCTTGCCGATCTGCTGTACCGCGTGCGGATCGGCGAGATGGCAATGGAAATCGCCGGGATCGTCTGCAATCATCCGCGCGAGGCGCTGGTCCATTCGCCGATCAATGGCATTCCGTTTCACTATCTGCCGGTGACCAAGGACAGCAAGGCTGATCAGGAAGCGCAAATCCGTGCGCTGGTGAAATCGAGCGGCGCCGAGCTGGTGGTGCTGGCGCGTTACATGCAGATCCTTTCAGACGAGATGGCCGCATTCCTCTCGGGCCGTTGCATCAACATTCACCACAGCTTTTTGCCGGGCTTCAAGGGGGCCAAGCCCTATCATCAGGCCCACGCGCGCGGGGTGAAGATGATCGGCGCGACGGCACACTATGTGACGGCCGATCTCGACGAAGGGCCGATCATCCATCAGGATGTCGAAGCGATAACGCATGCCGATTCGCCCGATGAATTGGTCCGCAAGGGCCGGGACATCGAACGGCGGGTGCTGGCAGAAGCCGTGCGGCTGCATCTGGAGGACCGGGTGCTGCTGAACGGCAGCAAGACCGTGGTGTTCAGAAGCTGAGTCGCCGTTTGGGAGAGTGACAATGCAGGTCAATGGCTTGAACCACATCAATATCGTCACCGGCGATATGGCCGCGACCACGGCATTCTACGAAGGCTTGTTTGGTATGGTGGTTGGACCAATCCCGGTTGCACCGCCCGGCTTTGATGGCCGCTGGATTTCTGACGCAGGCGGCAATCCGATCATCCACGTTCAGGCCTACAACGCCGATCGGCACGGAGAGCTCAAGACCGGGCTGGGCGGTGCGCTTGACCATATTGCGCTCACCTGCGCGGGCTTTGCCGATACGCAGCAACGCTGCGATGATCTGGGCATCGCCTTCCGGGTCAACGACCGCCAGTTCGGCGATCTGCGCCAGATTTTCGTCACAGATCCCAACGGCGTCTCGCTCGAACTCAACT
>JANPPM010000230.1:0-20678 GCA_031428495.1 Novosphingobium sp. | reverse complement strand
CGCCGCAGCAAGTTTGATCCAACTGTCGGGCGCGAAAGCGGGCAGCATAACGATACGCCGCTGCGCATAGATCGAGCTCATCAGCGCTGAAATGCCCGCTATGTGATAAGGCGGCACGCAAACCAGCGCAGCGTCCTGCTCGTCAGCACCGGCAAATTCCACTGTGCCGAGGATATAGGACAGCAGGTTAGAATGGCGCAGAATTGCCGCCTTGGGCGCTGCGGTGGTTCCGCTGGTGAACAGCTGCACGGCTACGCCTTCGCCGCCGTCATAGTCGCGGTCATCCGCAACAGTGACACCTTGCGCTTCGCCTACGAAGTCAGCGCGTGCGTATGTCTTGTGACCCTTTCCGCCTGAAAGCCGCTCGACCCGGTCAACATCGCCGATGATCAGGGCAGGAGCGATCCGATCAAGTAGCCCCGCAAGATCAGTATCGGCGAGCCGGTAGTTCAGTGGGCAATAAGGCACACCTGCCAGCCCGGCACCAAACAGGGCGATCACCGCCGCTTCGCTGCTCTCATCAAGCAGCGCAACGTGGCTGGCCCCGCTGGCCTCAATCAATTCAGCCGCACCGCGAGCGGCGGAGAGCAGATCTGCATAGGACCAGCGCTTGCCGTCGCAAACCAGCCCGATGCGGTCCGATGCGGCTTCGGCAGCCATTTCCAAGAGAAGGGCAATGTTCATGTTGGGATTGCGCCGTGCTTAGTCGGATGCGGGAAGGGGTTTGGCATCCTTGACGAACAGAGCCACGCCATCGACCCCGAGCGAACCCTTGCCCGGCTTTACGCACAGCAGTTCATAGGTGCCGGCTTCGTCGACATAGCGTTTGCCCATCAGGGTTCCGGCGGAAAAGTCTGGCGAAAGGGCAGCTGCTTCGGCAGGCTTGGCTTCACCCATTGGCGCACCGCCACATTGGATAGTGCCATCGGCGCAGCGAATGACCATTACTTCGGTATCGCAGGCGGCGCTTTTCAGTCGGGTTCCGGGCTTCATGACTTGGTCCTCAATGCAGAATTCAGGCGATTGCTCCCGCCGCCTTTAGGCTCTCGATCCGCTCCCAATCAAGACCTAGCTCAAGCAGCAGCAATTCAGTGTGTTCGCCAGGTTCAGGCGCGCGTTCAAGGCTGGAAGGATTCTGATCGAACTGAACCGGATTGCGCACCACTTTCATGGGCTTGGACCCGTCAATCGGATCGACGGTATAGAAACCATCATTGGCCAGCACCTGTGGATCGCTTTCCAGATCCATGAAACTTTGCACGGCGGCCCACTGACCTTTCATGGTTTTCAGGTGCTCGCGCCAGTAGCCAAAGCTCTGCGCGGAGATTGCAGCGCTGATCCGTTCGCTCGCGGCAGCGCTGTTTTCCATGCAGGCGAGCCCATTGGCAAAGCGCGGATCGTCAGCCGCCTCGGGAATGCCGAGGTGCGCAAACGTATCCCGGATGTAGGCATCAGGGACCATGATGAACAGGCTGATCACGCGGCTGTCAGATGTCAGGAAATGCCCGATGAAGGGGTTGACCGCAGCCCCGCCAGGCTTGGGCACGCCGACCCGCATTTGCGATCCGCCGTGCAGGTATGGGGCAATCACCATACCGGACATCCACATCGCCGCGCTGAGCAGCGATACATCAACTTCGGTGGCCTCGCCCGTCCGCTCACGGTGCAGCAGCGCACCGGCAATGCCGCCCGCCAGATACATCCCCGCTTGTGAATCGCCCATGCCGCCGATGCCCATGGTCAGCGGGACGTCAAATTCTTGCGGGGTCAGCGCATGGGCAACACCGCTGTGGATATAGAACGCGGTGGCATCGAAGCCGCCGCGATCCCGGTCCGGTCCCTTGTTTCCGAAACCACTGCCGCGCGCGTAAATTATGTCTGGATTTGCGGCTCGGATGTGTTCGAGATCAATCTTGAGTTTCTGGCGCACGCCGGGCAGGTAATTGGTCAGAAAGACGTCGGCGTCCTTGGCAAGCGCATAGACCAGTGCGCGCCCTTCCTCGGTGGCGATATCGATGCCGATGGACCGCTTGCCCTTGTTGGGGTGCTGGATCATCGGATTGGCGACTGGATCGAATGTGACCCCGGCGATGGAGCGCATGCCGCGCTGGGCATCGCCCCGCACCGGATGCTCGACCTTGATCACATCCGCGCCCCATTCCGCCAGCACTGCGCCTGCCGCTGGGACAAACACAAACTGCGCCACTTCGAGGACGCGGATGCCTTTCATTACCTGGGTCATGGAATTCGGCCTAATCTGCCGATCAGGCTATCGCGCCTTTGGTTTTCCACTCTTCGATCTTGTCCCACTCGATCCCCATTTCCATCAGGATGAGCTCGGTATGTTCGCTGGCCTGGGGCGCGCGGGTGGTTTCGACCGCTTCGCCATTCCATTGGACGGGGCCGCGCACCAGCCGCAGCGGCGCACCGCCATCAGCGCCTTCAACCTCGATGATCATGTCATTGGCAATTGTCTGGTCGTCGGTCAGCAGATCGCGCATGGTCTGGATCGGGGCCCACTGGCCTTTCATCGTCTTGAGATGCTGGCGCCAGTACTCGAACGGCTTTTTCGAGAAGGCATCCACTATGTAACCGCTCGCGATTGCAGCATTCTCGAACAGCTTTACCGGCTCGGAAAAGCGTGGGTCGTCGGCCATTTCGGGCAGACCGAAATGCTCGAAGCAGTCGCGGATGATGCCCGTGGGGCTCAGCACACACAGGTTGATCCAGCCGCCGTCCGATGTGCGGAAGTTGCCCATGAACGGATTGACGCTGACGCCGCCCGATTTCGGCATGGCGTTGGGGCTGTACTGGTCAGTCTCCATTACCTGCGCCAGCAGCGCGCCCGAAGCCCACCACGCAGAGGACAGCAGCGAGACGTCCATTTCTGTCGTCTCACCCGTGTTCTTGCGGTGAAACAGCGCGGCAGAAATGCCGCCGGCGATGAACATGCCGCCGATCGAATCGCCAAAGGCCGGCATGCCTTGGCCGAGGGGACCATCGAGTTCAGCAGGCGACATGGCGTGAGCAATGCCGCTGCGCGACCAGAAGCAGGTGCCGTCAAAGCCGCCAATTTCGCGCTCGGGGCCTTTGTTGCCGAGCGCAGAGCCGCGCGCGTAGATGATGTCGGGATTGACCGCGCGGATATGTTCGACGTCGAACTTGTTCTTCTGGCGATGCTGCGGAAGATAGTTGGTCAGGAACACGTCAGCAGTCTTGGCCAGCTCATAAAGCACTTCCTGGCCCTCAGGCGTGGCGAGATCGATGCCGATGCTGCGCTTGCCGCGGTTGGGGTGTTCGATCAAAGTGTGGCGCAGCGGATCAAGCTTCACACCGCCCATATTTAGAAATCCACGCTGGGTATCACCGCGCACTGGATGCTCGACCTTGATAACGTCCGCGCCCCAATCGGCGAGGATTGCGCCAGCGGCAGGGGTAAAGGTGAACTGCGCAACTTCGAGAATGCGCACGCCCTGCATAACTTTTGTCGCCATCGCGAAAGGTCCTCTCATTGATCCGGGGAGCAGTGCAGTTTCGAACTGCCTGCCACTTCGAGACTGTCCTGCGCGGAAACGCGATTCCAATCAACCGCCGCGTGATCGCCGCGACGATTAAGCGATGGTTGAAGCGATTTGAGCATTTCTGTGAAGGCAATTGCAAAAGGCGACACATGAATTGCAAAAAATGCATTTGAAAGTGTGCTTAGTATATCCTAACTTACCTTAGCAAATGGGCGAATGGCCCTCATCAGACATCGTTCGGAGATTACCAATGACTAAGTTTTCGCCCATCGCGCTGCTGGCCGCAGTTGCCAGCCTTGCACTCATCCCGTCAGCTGTATCGGCTGCAGAAACCAACCAGCAAGTCCGCGAAACCGCCAATGCGGTTGCCGCTCCTTCGACTGTTACCGTCACCACCGGCAAGATGCTGTACGGCCCCAACGGCGCGCGCATCGCTTCGGTTTATCGCGTGACGTCGAATGGCGATGCCCAGATCATTCTCAATAGCCGCTTGTTTACAGTTCCTGCTTCGACCCTGACGGAAACGAACGGCAAGATCTCGACCAGCCTTTCCAAGACTGAAATCAATCGCCGCTGATCCCCCCCTTCCAAGCAGCGATTGCAATTTGGGCGGTGCGATTTCTCGCGCCGCCCATTTTTTTGCTGAAAATTCTAGGATCTGGGGGCAGCGATTCAATCAGGTGAGGTTGCGGTAAATCCGGTCGAAGTATGATTCGAGCGTTTCGAGCTCCTTATCTGAAAAGCCCCGAAAAATCTTTTGCTCACCCTTGCGACCGATTTCGTAGAGTTTGGCGAGCAATGGCTCGGCGGCCGGTGTCAAATAGACTGCGCGGGCGCGGCGATCATCGTAACGCTCCTGGCGTTGCAACAAGCCTTCTGCACATAGGCGATCGATCAGGCGTCCGGCGGAGGCTTCCGACATCTCAAGTGCCTCAGCAATCACCCGTTGAGTCGCGCCTGGGTTGCGCGCAACAACAACAATCATCGACCATTGCGAGCGGGTGACATTGAGGCTGGCTACCTCGCGGTCAAACCGGTTGCGCATCAACCGTGCGAGCACAGTTAATCGCAGGCTGATGCCCCGCTTGGCGTCGACCGAATTTTCTGCAAGTGCCAGTTCACTCATCCAGACCTCTCCCGAAGGCCAACATAGCGAGCTTCGTTCAGCATTGCACTAGGAATGAAACGCACGGGTTTCCAAACCGCGCGCATCAGACTTAAATCCGCTCTATGATGATCGCTGGGGCCATGCCGCCCGCTGCGCACATGGTGATCAGGCCATAGCGCCCGCCCGTCCTCTCAAGTTCATCCAGCGCAGTACCGATCAGGATTGCCCCGGTTCCGCCAATGGGATGACCAAGCGCGATCGAGCCACCGTTTGGATTTACCTTCGCACGGTCAATCCCAAGATCACGGATGAATTTCTCGACCACGACGGCAAAGGCTTCGTTGACTTCCCAGACGTCGATATCGTCCTTGGTCAGGCCAGCGCGCGCCAAAACCTTGCGTGCGGCGGGCCCTGGCGCATTGAGCATCAGGGTGGGGCAGTCGCCGATTTCCGCCATCGCGACGATGCGGCCGCGCGGCTTCAGACCATTCTTTTTCGCATAGCTGTCCGAAGCGAGCAGGATTGCCGCCGAGCCATCCACTACGCCGGACGAGATGCCGACATGGTGCATCGGCTTGATGTCAACATCGGGATACACCTGATTGATCAGCTGACGATAGGTCTTCTGCCCTTCGGCAGACGGCATATCGAGGAACATTTCGAAAGCAGGCTTGAGCTGCGCGAGGCCTTCCGCTGTGGTGTCCGGGCGTGGGTATTCCTCATGATCGAGGATAACATTGCCATCATCATCCTTCACGACGATTGTCGATTTGGCAAAACGCCCATCGGCCATCGCGATCGCAGCACGCTGCTGGCTATAGACGCCCATTTCTTCCAGCTCGGCGCGGGTGATGCCTTCCATCGCGGCAATCGCATCGGCGCAGACGCCCTGATTGGATTGGGGGTGCTTGGCCTGCAGGCGCGGATTCTTGGTGCCCATGCCACCGCCGCCAAGGCCCAGCTTGTGCATTTCCATGCCGTACCAGTTGACGTAGCTCATCATTTCCATGCCGCCCGAAACGACCAGATCGTGCATGCCGGACATGATCATGCCTGCGGCAAAATTCGTCGTGGTGATGCTCGAACCGCAAAAGCGGTTCATCGTCACGCCGCCAGCCTTTTGGTCATAGCCCGCATCGAGCGCGGCATTGCGGCCAATATCGCCCGCCTGAAGCCCCATGCCAGCCGATACACCCCAGATCACATCGTCAACATCTGCGGTGTTGATGCCGTTACGATCTCGAATCGCGGCCAGAACACTAGCCGAGAGGTGCTCGGGGTGCATTGTTGACAGTGCGCCCTTACCCATTTTGCCAATCGAACGAGGGGTGCGGACTGCATCGATGATATAGGCTTCAGCCATTTTCAGGTCTCCTCAGTGTCATGCCGCGCAAATATCGTATGCGGGCGCAAATTGCTTCCTTACGCTCCCTTGACGAGGGCGCGTGGGCGGTCAAGAGCACATCGTCGGCCATTTATCCGGCCAAGCAGGATTCATGGACATGTCGGCGAGCAGCGAGACGGGGCAACGCACCAAGGGCAGCACTTTTGCACCCTTGCGCGAGCCTACTTTTCGCAGGATCTGGACCGCAAGCCTGTTCTCCAGCTTTGGCCAGCTGATCCTTGGTGTCGGCGCTGCCTGGGAGATGACCCGGCTATCCAACGACCCCAGCATGGTGGCCTTGGTGCAGACCGCGCTGATGCTGCCGCTGATGCTGGTGGCGCTCCCGGCGGGCGCGGTTGCCGACATGTTTGACCGGCGCAAGATTGCGCTGACCGGGCTGGGCTTTTCCATCTCGGCGAGTTTGGTTTTGACCGTGATTGCGTACTTCGGGCTGACTACGCCTTGGCTGCTGCTGCTGTTTTGCGTCCTGATAGGCGCAGGCGTCGCGCTCTATGCGCCTTCATGGCAGGCCTCGATTGGGGAACAGGTGAGCGAGGAGCATCTTCCCGCTGCCATCGGGCTGGGCACGATCAGCTATAATCTCGCGCGCAGTTTCGGGCCGGCAATCGGCGGCCTGGTGGTTCTGGCATTTGGGGCGCAAGCTGCCTTCGGGATCACTGCCGCGTTTTATATTCCGCTATGGCTGGCCTTCTTCGCCTGGCAGCGGCAGCACATTCCTTCGCGGCTGCCGCCTGAACGCATTGACCGGGCCATAGTGGCGGGCGGGCGATATGCGCGCCACTCACGGCCGATCCGCACCGTGCTGACCCGCGCCTTCATTTTCGGAGTGGCCAGCGCGTCCTCTGCGGCGCTTGCACCCTTGGTGGCCAAGGAATTGCTGGGCGGTAACGCAGCAGTTTTCGGACTGTTGCTAGGTGCGCAAGGCGTGGGCGCAGTGCTGGGTGCATTGATGATGGGCGAAATGCGCCACCGGCTTTCGACCGAGGCGATTGTCAACATCTGCACGGTTGTCACGGCTATTGCCCTGATTGTTGTCGGCCTCAGCAGTTCCCTTCTGCTGACTTGCGCCGTCCTGTTTCTCCTCGGTGGCTGCAATATCGTCAGCTTCGCCCAGCTCAATGTCACGGTTCAACTTTCGGCCCCGCGCTGGGTAACCGCGCGGGCGCTCTCGCTCTATTCATCGGCTCTGACCGGCGGCATCGGCATCGGCGCACTGATCTGGGGGGCGGTTGCGGCCCGCACGGATGTGACGGTGGCCTTTATTGCATCAGGGCTGGCGGTGGCAGCGACGCTCGTGCTTAGCTGGTTGGTGCCGCTGCCCAGCACAGACGATGAGCGTATCGATTCCGTGGAGATCGGCTCAGAACCCGAAGATGCGCTCGGGCTGACAATGCGTTCGGGGCCGGTCGTTGTCGAAGTCGAATATGATGTCGATCCGGAGCGTGCGCGCGAGTTCTATGGCCTGATGATGCACGTGGAAAAGGTGCGCAAACGCATCGGCGGATTCGAGTGGTCGATTTCGCGCGATATTGCCGATCCGGCAATCTGGACCGAGCGCTATCTGTGCCCGACCTGGGGTGACTATCTGCGCATGCGCGGGCGCTATACCCAGACCGATCTCGACGTGCAGGAGGAGGCCGATGCCTTCAACCGGACCCGGCACGAACGCAGAGTGCGCCGCCGACTGGCGCGTCCCTATGGCTCTGTGCGCTGGAAGGCTGACAGCCCCGATCACTATCGTGGAACTGTGGATTTCTTTGGACCTTAAATGCGCGGCGTTGCCAGAAAGTCACACGCGTTCTGCATTGGTGTCACAATGTCGAATTCACGTTGAAATATCAGTCGCGCTGTAGTCAATACGCGCTGGAATAAATCGCTGTGTGAGCGATCGGGAGGAAACCTATGAAATTCAAGTCGTTGAGCGGCTCGACATCGCTTATTGCAATGATCGGGGCCATGGCTTTTATGCCGGCTGCAGTGCAGGCGCAGGATACCGGTGCGGAAACAGACCGCGGTTCGGAAATTATTGTTACCGCTCAGCGCCGTGATGAACGTTCGGTCGATGTGCCGATCTCAATCACCGCAATCGGCCCCGAGGCACTGGCAAATGCTAACGTCGAGCAGCTAGGCGACATTGCCAAGCTGACCCCCGCATTGCGCTTCGATAGCTCAGGCACATTCGTTCAGCCGACTATTCGCGGCGTCGGCACCGCCATTACGACCTCCGGGGGCGGCCCCAACGTCGGCATTTACGTCGACGGATTTTTCCAGTCGAACCCACAGACCGCCGATTTTCAGCTTCTCAAAGTCAGCAGCATTCAGGTTCTCAAGGGACCGCAGGGAACGCTTTTTGGCCGCAACACCACTGGCGGCGCAATCATCGTCACCACCAATGATCCCAGCACTGACCCGGCTGCCGAGTTCCGTGCCAGCTATGGCCGCTTCAATGCGCTTAAGCTGCAGGGTTATGGAACCTTCGGTCTTGGCGAGCGGGTCGCAATGGACCTTGAGGGTATTTACAGCCGCGGCAACGGCCATGTGACCAACATCGTCGATAACGACCGCAAGGTTGGCGCTTATGAAAACTGGTCCATGCGCGCCGGGCTCAAGGCTGAACTTTCCGATTCGATCTCTGTGCTGCTGCGCTACACCCACAGCGAAACCGATGATCCGACCGCGCTGATGACGGCAGCCTTGGTTGATACAGACGGACAAGCAAATTTCTTTGCGCCGGTTTCGGCTGCCGGCAAGGCGATTTATCAGACCAACTTCGGCATTTCGAATTCGAAGGGAGCACCGCTCGTCAACCTCGCGCTGCTGCCGACACTGTACCCCGCATTTTCGCGCGCGCCGCTGATCGCGGGCGGTCAGCTGCCGGTCGGATACACTGGTCCGGCCTATTCGACTGCACCTGGAACCGTTGCGGCAATCCAGCGGATCAGCTTCGTCAACAAGTCCGATTCAATCCAGGGTACAATCAAGGCAGACCTTGGGTTTGCCGACCTCACGTCGTACACTCAGTACCGCAAGGACGATTCAGTCAACTTGCAGGATCTCGATAACTCGGCGGCCGATTTCTTTTACGGTCACCTTGGCATTGACAACGAAACGTTTGGCCAGGAATTCCTCCTGAATTCAAAGCCCGGCGGCAAATTGCAGTGGACGGTTGGCGTCAACTATTTCCAGAACCGCGATACCTATATTTTTGGCTTCGCGGCCAAGGGGGCGAGCCCGTTCATTCCTTTCGGCGGATCGAGCACGACAACCAAATCATACGCCGCGTTTGCCGACATGACGTATGAAGTTTCACCGCAGTTCTTTATCACTGCCGGTGCCCGCTACAGCCATGATATTGTAACCGATGCGTTTTTCCGCACCACCTTTGCCGACACATTCTATTTCGGAGAGACCGGCAACATAATTCCGCTGCCAGCGGGCACTGCGCCGCAGACCGCAATCCCGGTTCCCGATCTGAAGTCTAACCGGGTGGTCCCGCGCGTTGTGCTGCGTTACAAGCCTTCGGATCAGACCAGCATCTATGCGTCCTATACGCGCGGCTACAAGGCGGGCATCCTGAACGTTGGCGGATCATCACTCCAGCCGATCCGGCCGGAAGTCATCGATGCGTTCGAGGTGGGTTACAAGTACGATGATCGCGCGCTTTCGCTCGACATTGCCGCCTATTACTATGACTACAAGGACCTTCAGGTCTCAAGCTTCCAGACCGGGAAGGCCAAGATCCGCAATGCTGCAAGTTCGCGGATTTACGGGCTTGAGGGCAACGTGCGCTACCGGGTGAGCGATGCCTTCACGCTGAATGCAGGCGCTGCCTATACCAACGCACGCTACAAGAACTTCACCAATGCTCCGTATTACGCCTATTGCGATCCCGTCGCACCGGCAACGAGCGACACGTGGTGCGTTCCGGTGGCATTGGGCGGCTCCGGTCCGGGCGGGCTGACGCAGACCACTGTCGACGGCAGCGGCTTCCGGATGCAGCGTGCGCCTGAATTTACCGGCACTATCGGCGCGACCTACAAGGCGCCGCTTGCTGGCGGTGAACTCGTGCTGTCGGGCAACTTGTACTACACCTCGAAGTTCTACCACGATCCGACCCAGCAGTTCGTCCAGAATGGCTACGAGATTCTGTCCCTGCGCGCAGCCTGGACCGATTCATCGGATCGCTTCACTCTTGGGGTGTTCGGTGACAACATCACGGGCAAGCGCCACATCACGGTGGTGTCTTACAACACCATCGGCACGGGTGCGGCATGGAACCCGCCTGCAACCTGGGGCGTGGAAATTGGCGCGAAGTTCTGATCGCGCTACACTTGGACAGCAAAGCTTGTCCGCAGTGTAAGACTATGGCTTAACAAGCCGAACGGACGCCGGGGCAGGGCAAAAACCCGCCCCGGCGTTTCTGTATCAGAGCAATGGGAGAGAAAGCGTAATGTCCGGCACCAAACTTCGCGTCATCCAGTGGGCCACCGGCAATGTGGGCAGCCGCTCGCTCAAGAGCGTGATCGAGCACCCCGAGCTGGAGCTTGTAGGTCTGTGGGTCAGCTCTGCAGGCAAAGTGGGCAAGGATGCGGGCGAACTGGTCGGCCTTCCGGCAACCGGGATCAAGGCCAGCAATTCTGTCGACGAAATGATCGCTCTGGAAGCCGATTGCGTACTGTATATGCGCCAGGGCTGTGACTGGGACGAAGTCTGCCGGATCCTCGCGTCAGGCAAGAACGTGGTCACCACGCGCGGTGAATTTCACAACCCTTCGATGATGGCTCCGGACAAGCGCGCGATGGTTGAAGCGGCCTGTGAAGCGGGCGGAACATCGATCTATGCAACCGGATCGAGCCCAGGTTTTAGCACTGAAGTGCTGCCCATTGCTCTGCTATCAATCGCGCGACGGCTCGACCTGCTGACAATCGATGAATATGCGGATTGCTCGAGCCGCAACTCGCCTGAAATGCTGTTCGAGATCATGGGATTTGGAAAACCGATGGGACCGATGAACCCGGCGCAGGTCGACCATCTAAAACATGATTTCGGCAACGCATTGGGTCAAACGGCAGATGCCATTGGGCTGACGCTTGATGCTGTCGAAGGCTTTGGCGAATTCTCAGCCGCGAAAAACGACGTTCACATTGCTGCCGGTGTGGTCAAGGCGGGCACAGTGGGAGCAATGCGCACGACGATTACCGGCATGCGCAAGGGCAAACCGGTCCTGCGCTTTCGCTGCAACTGGTTCATCACTGCCGAAATCGAGGCTGCTGGTTGGGACCTGCGCGAGAGTGGCTGGCGGCTGCTGGTCGAGGGCGACACGCCGCTCAAGGTCGACATCAGCTATCCGGTCACCGCCGAGGAATATCCACTCTTCACGCCGGGCCTGACCGCGCATCGTCCGGTCAACGCGATTCAGGTGGTTTGCGCCGCCGCACCGGGCATCCGCACGACAGCGGACCTGCCGCAAGTGATCGCGCGGTTTAGCTAGCGATCAGCCTGCCGCGATCCGTTCTGCCACGGCGACCAGCTGTCGCGCCTGTTGGAGGTGCAGCAGCTCGGTCATCTTGCCATCAATCCGGATAACGCCTTTGGCTGCGTTTTCCGGAAGGGCGAAGGCGTTAATCACGGCTTGGGCCCATTCCAGTTCTTCAGCGCTGGGCGAGAACACGGCATTGCACGGGCCTATCTGGTCCGGGTGGATCAGACTTTTGCCGTCGAAGCCGAACAGCAAACCCTGTTCGGCTTCCGCGCGGAAAACACCCAGATCGCGGAATTCGTTGCACACCCCGTCTAGGATCGTGAGGCCATTGGCCCGCGCGGCTGCGACTGCAAGTGACAGCATCGGCAGAAACGGCGTGCGCTCGGGTGTCAACCGCGCCCGCATTTCCTTGGCGAGATCGTTGACCCCCATGACCCACAGCGAAAGGCGGGATTCTTTTGCCATGGCGGCGAGTGCATCGAGCCGGGGGATCGCTGCGCAGGTCTCGATCATCGCCCATAGTTGCATTGCAGCGGGTGCCGATGCCAGTGCAGCATTGCAGGCCGCGATATCATCGCACGTCGAGACTTTAGGGACGAGCACAGCATCGGTGCCGGAGTCGCAAATCGCCGCCAGATCATCCGCGCCCCACGGTGTGTCGAGGCCGTTTGCGCGGATTGCCACTTCCCGGTTGCCAAAGCCGCCTGTGCGCACTGCGGCAACGGCAGCAGCCCGCGCTTCCGCCTTCGCTTCAGGGGCTACCGCATCCTCAAGGTCGAGGATAATAATGTCAGCGGGCAGTCCGCGCGCTTTCTCGATCGCGCGGGCATTGGAGGCGGGCAGATAGAGCGCGCTGCGGCGCGGGCGATTGATGTGAACCTGCATAGTCAGTACCCAAGCCCCGCCAGTATTTTCTCGCTCTCGGCCCATAGTCGGGCGGAGGCCACATCATCAGCGGCATGTGGTTCGATAGCGAGCTGCGCCATCTCGTAAAAATGCCGTCCGCCGGGAAGACCAGTTTCGTCAGCGATGGCCATCCATACCAGCGTCTTGGCAACTTCCGCAGGGGTCAGTCCCTCGGCGACCTTCATGTAGCTCTGCATTGTCTCGTCGCCGTGGCTGGCGAAATTGGTATGCACCGCACCTGGAATCAGAGCGTGTGAAGCGATGCCGTCCGCAGTTACGCGCTTGGCCAGCTCGTGACTGAACAAAGCATTCGCGAGCTTGACCTGGCAATAGACCCCGGCGGCAGAAAATTCGCCTGTCAGGTGCTGAAGGTCGTCCCAGTTCATCGACGGCGCATTGAGGTAAGCACGAGAGGACGTGCCCAGCACCCGCACTGCACCTGGTGCCGACTGGCTGGCCGCCGCCTTTAGCAGCGGGAGCAATTCGCGCGTGAGCAGGAACGGGGCAAGGTGATTGGCGGTAAAGGTTTCCTCAGTGCCTTCAGGCGTCAGATAGCGCTTATCGCGCACGCCGCCCGCGTTGTTGATCAGAATGTCGAGGCGAGGTGTGAGCAGATTGATCTCATCGGAGATCCGCTTTGTCTCAGCCATCAGCGCCATGTCACCGCGCAGAAAGTCGAGCTTTGCACTATGCGCCATCTCTGCGCGTATTTCAGCTTCGGCGGAGGCGCTGCGTCCGGCGTCGCGGCCGGTGCCGATGACGTGCCAGCCCAGGCGGACAAACGCCTTTGCGGTTTCCTTGCCAATGCCGGAGCTTGCTCCAGTGACTACGACGACGCGTTGCTGACTCATGTTTTCACTCCAGAATTGACTTCATCCGGCGCGATGGCCTCTGCCGATGCAGGCGGCAGCTTGCCCAGACCAAGAAACAGCGCTGCACCGGCAAAGGTAACTATCGCCCCCAGCAGCACGAATGGGCCGTAGTCCTCATTGCCGCGCAGCATGGCGCTAAGCAGCAATGATCCGCTGGCCGCCGCGGCGCTGAGCGTTGCGGCCACCATACCCATGACAAAGCCATAGGTGCGGATGTCGAAATAGCGGGACACCAGATAGGCCGCGAGATCGCCCTCTGCCCCTTGCGCCACCCCGACCAGCGCCATTGAAGCGATCAGGAACCAGCCTGCATCAAGATCCGACCACAAGCCCAGAAAACCCAGCCCCGGCAGTGTCAGCATCACGGCTGCAACCAGCCGGGCGGGAATACGGTCGAGGGCAAGCCCGCAGGCAAACCGTCCGCAAATGATGCCTAGAGCATAGGCCGAAATCATGGTCACGGCGATCTGCGCAGTCGCCCCCATGCCCAGCGCCATCAGCTTCATTTGCGCCGCACCCAGCGCGCTGGGCAAATTGCACAGGAACATGCCGCCTACAATCAGCCAGAACATTGGCTGGCGCGCGACGATGCCGAAATCCTGCTTCATCGAATTGCCCCCGCGTGCCGCCTTTTTCGCAACGTGGGCCGGTACGATCAACAGTGCGGACAGTCCGCCTGCGAGTGTCACGGCACCGACCACCAGATAAGCAACTCGCCAGCCGTGATCCGCGATCACCTGCGCCAGCATCGGGCTGACGACAGCGCCAACCAGTGGTGGGGCGGTCATGATCACGGCAAAGCCAAAACCTCGGGCTGCGACAAAGCGATCCGCGATCAGTGAACTGTAGATCGTCGATGAAACCATTGCGCCCAATGCGACTTTCAAGGTCGAAAGCGCCATGAACTGAGCAAAACTCCCGCTCATCTGCGACAAAGCCACTTCGCAGAGCGGAATGCCGACAACCCCGAAAATGGCTACCTTGCGCACGCCAAACCGGTCCGTGAGACGACCGGCAAAGGGCAGGACCAGCAGCATCACGATGGATCCCGCACTGGCCAGCGCGAATTGCGACCGGGTCCATCCGAATTCGGCAATCAAGGGGGGGCCGAACAAGGCTGTCGTGAATGCACCCAGCGACAGGCCGAAGCCCATCCCGACAAAGGCCGCTAGCAGCACCCGCCAATGGGTGCGCAACTCGGCCCAATAGGCGCTGGAGAGGTCAGAACTCATGCGGCTTCGGTGGCAGGCTTAGGACCGATCTCGCACCTGCCAGTCAGGAAGAAACAGATTGCCCCAGCAATGGTCGCGACCGCACAGACGATCAGGAATATGTTGAAATTGCCGTCACCAAGCAAGGTCGCGCTCAGCACCATCGAACCCAGCGATGAGGCGATGGCCATCGAAGTCATCAACATGCTGAACACGAAACTGTAATGTCCCATGTCAAACCGGCGTGAGGTGAGAATAGCTGCCACATCAGTCTCAGCACCTTGTGCAAGGCCTACCAAGGCAATCGATCCTGCAAGCACCCAGCGCGCATCGAACGATGAGGCCAAGGCAATAAAGCCGATGGCAGGGAGGCCAAGCGCGACAATCGCGACCAGATGCGGCGGCACCCGGTCGAGTGCAAAGCCGCTGGAGAAGCGCCCGATGATCACCGATATTGCGTAGAGAGAGACCAGTGCCGTGGCGAAGCCCATGCTTGCCCCGCTTTCCATCAGCATGATATTCATCTGGGACGAGACCAGCACCTGCGGGACATTGCACAGGAACATGCCGCCCAGCATCAAGGGAAACAGAGGGTTGCGGCACATCGTGCGGAATTCTGCCCAGTTGAGCGGCGCTGGTGCGGCGCGGTCAGCCGCCTTCGGAAGTTTCCGACCGACCAGCACAATCGCCGCCACGCCTGCCACGGCCGAGACGAGTGCCATGACCTGATAGGCGGTCCGCCAGCCGTCGGTTTCGATCAGGCCGCCGATAAGGGGAGCGGCAATTGCGCCGACCAGCGGTGGGCATGAGAGCAGGCACGCGAGGGCCAGACCACGCGCGCGATCGAACCGTTCGACCACCACACGGGTAAACACCATTGTCGCCGTGAGAATGCCGAAGGTGTATTTGAACAGCAAGATGCCATAAAACTGCCAGATGCTGCCGCTCATCATGCTCAGCATCAGATAGGCAATCGGCAGCACCGAAAAACCCACGATTGCTGCATTGCGCGGGCCGAAGCGGTCGGCGATCCGACCCGCCACCGGAGTAAACACAACACCCGCGAGGCCCAGTGCGCCAACCAGTGCGAATTCAGATTTGCTCCAGCCAAACTCGGCAATCAGCGCCGGGCCGAACAGGTTCATCATGTAATGATTGAGCGCGGTTCCGAACCCCAGACCAAGCGCAGCGCCCAGCAAATTGGGCCAATGAGCCCCGAACTCCTTAAAATAGCTCAAGCTCTCTCTCCCGCCGTCGCCATTTCAGCGCGGTCTGGTGCCATTTAGGAACAGCCGCACGGCAAAGGCAATGCGCGTGTCGATTTCGGATGCGGCTATCGGCATTCCGGCAATGATAATTCTCGCCGGACCGCTGACGACCATGCTCATGAAGACGTTCGCCGCCATCGCAGGTTCTGCAACTGCAAGATTGCCGGCCTCTGATTCGCGCTTGAGCAGGCGGGCGAGAAATTTGATCGTCGGCAGTGCGCCGATCTCATAAACGTCGCTGAAAATCTCGGGGAAGCGGTAGCTTTCAGTGTTGATGATCCGCTGAAGTTTGAGCCCTTGGGGGGATGCGACGAGATCGATCCGCAGGCGTGCGATATTGCGCAAGGTCTGTTCAAGGTCGCCGCAATCGGTCGCGTCGATGCGGTCCTGCGGGATGGTGTAGCGCTCGATTGCGCGGCGAACCGCGGCGCGAAACAACGCTGCCTTTTCGGGATACCGAGCATAAACAGTGCGCTTGGTCATGCCGACATCGGCTGCGATGGCCTCAATGGTTGCCGACTCGTATCCCTTGTCGAGAAAGTGATCGAGCGCAGTTTCAAGCAATTGGTCGTGCCGCGCCTCGGCCTGTTCGCGCGTGGGGCGGCCGGCGCGGATGCGGATTGGCGCTTCGGTTGTCATCGTGTTCATTCCGGCTCCCAAATTAACGCTTGCCCGGTCGTATGCATCGTGAGTAATGAAACGTCAAAGGTGCCATTAGGCGCTGACAGATGATTCGGCAAGGAGGATGTTATGGGTGCGGCAGCGGATAAATTGACCGGCAAAGTTCGTGCAGACGATCGGTTTGACTATTCGGCGGCTGAGGTTCGCGAAACGCAGATCGCTGCGCTCAATGAGCGTTTTCAGGAGCGCAAGGGCTCGCTCAAACTGCTGGCGCACCGTGCCGAGGAGGCTGGGACCACTGAAATCCGCAGCGCCGAAGACATGGTGCCGCTGCTTTTCCCGCACACTGCTTACAAGAGCTATCCAGAGAGTTTTCTGATGGATGAGCGCTGGGACCGGCTGACGAAATGGCTGGGCACGATCTCGCCTTACAAGATCGAAGGCGTCGATCTGGAAGGCATCGCCGATATCGATGAGTGGATCGAGCGTCTGTCGGCCAAGGGCTATTATATTTCGTGTTCGAGCGGCACCACTGGAAAGTCGGCGATGCTGATTGCCAGCCAGAAGGACATGGACTGGTCCAAAGTTGATACCGTGGGCGTCTTCGCCTGGGGATCTGGCGTTGTGCCTGCGCAGGACCGCAAGATGATCGGCTGCGCACCAGTCGCCTCGGTGCCCAAAAACATCACTATTGGCGATGCCCAGCGCGAAGCTTTTGCCAATCCCGAGTGGGAGCGGTTCAATTATCCGGTCCCGCCGATTACGGTCGGCTCGCTGACCAAGATGGTGGTGATGCGCAAAAAGATTTCCGACGGCACTGCGCTGCCAGAGGAGATCGCCGGTTTTGACAACACATCGGCAGAGCGGCAGGAAGTGCTCGACCGCGCGGTGATCCTCGCAGCGGAGGAAATCGTCAACAACCGCGACAAGAAACTGATGGTCTCCGGATTGTGGAGCGGGCTCTATGCGGTCGCCAAGGTAGTGCGCGACATGGGCTACAGCGCCAAGGACTTTAATCCAGACAACTGCATCTATGTCGGCGGCGGGCTGAAACGTGCCTTGCTGCCGGACGATTATCAACAGTTTGTCCACGAAACTTTCAACATCCCGGCGAACCGCAATTTCCAGAACTATTCGATGCAGGAACTCAATTCCGGTATGCCGAAATGCCGCGAGGGTGGGCGTTATCACGTGCCACCGTGGATCGTGCCCTTCATCCTCGACAAGGAAGGCGATGCGCTGATGCCTTATGACATCAACGGAGGCGAGGTCGAAGGCCGCGCCGCGTTCTTTGATCTGTCGCTGGACGGGCGTTGGGGCGGGGTGATCACGGGCGACAAGATCTCGCTCGATTACGGACCCTGCGCCTGCGGCAACAAGGGGCCATCGATCCGCGATGACATTGCGCGTTTTGCCGACCTTGAAGGTGATGACAAAATCGGCTGCGCGGGCACCATTGATGCCTATGTTCGCGGCGTTGCTTAACTAATGTGATCGGAGAGACTTATGGGCCAAGCAGCAGATAAATTGTTGAGTTATATGCCCGGTGCATCTGGACATGGCTTTGCCTATGAAGACATCCGCAGCGTCCAGATCGCCGCAATGAATGAGCGTCTTCAGGAGCAGAGCGGCCGGATCAAGCTTGTCGGTCTGCGCGCCCGCGATGCGGAGATCACCGAGGTCCGCTCCCTCGAGGACGCAGTACCTCTGCTGCTGCCGCATACGGCTTACAAAAGTTACCCGGAAAGCTTCCTTGCCGAGAAGAAATGGGATCGGCTGACCAAGTGGCTGGGAACAGTGTCCTCGTCACCAACCGATAATGTGAACCTTGATGGTCTGGAAGATATTGATGGCTGGGTGGCTGCCTGCGGCGAAGCAGGGCATTTCGTTTCCTGCTCAAGCGGGACGACGGGCAAGTCTGCGATGCTGGTCGCTTCGCAGACTGATCTCGATTTCGCCAGCCGTGATGGTGTTGCAGCCGTGCAATGGGGCTCGGACATCAGGACTGGGGATATGCGCACCGCCGCCGGCGCGGCAGGTGCAGTGGCCTATACACCGCGCAACGCTGCGATGGGGCTGTCGTTGATGGGGGCTTTTGTCGATCCGCAGGCACCGCGTTTTCAGTCTGGATTGCCGCCGGTGACCATCGGGTCGATGATGGAAATGATCACGCTGCGCAAAGGGATCACCGACGGGACGGCGCAACCTAGCGAGATACAAAAGTACGAGCAAGAATCCGCCAAACGTCAGGCTGCGCTCGATGCCGCGCAGGTCGGGGCCGTGGACGACATTATCGGCAAGCGCGATCAAAGGCTCTACATCACTGGCATGTGGGGCTCGCTCTATCCTTTCGCGGCCGAGGTGCGCAATCGCGGGTACAGCGCCAAGGATTTTCATCCAGAAAACGGCTGCTATCTGGGCGGCGGTTTGAAGCGGGCGCAACTGCCGGACGATTACCGCGAATTTGTCTATGAGACTTTCAATCTGTCGCCGCGCTTCATCTATCAGATGTATGGCATGCAGGAATTGAACAGCTCCATGCCGCGCTGTCAGGGCGGCAATCGCTATCATGTGCCGCCATGGCTGGTGCCACTACCGCTCAACAAGGATGGCGACGAATTGCTGGCCGGGGCAGGGAAGGGCGAGCATGAAGGCCGCGCAGCATTCTTCGACCTGTCCATGGATGGCCGCTGGGGCGGCGTGATCTCCGGCGATCACATCCATATCGACTACGGGAAATGCGCCTGTGGCAGCAGTTCGCCGTCAATTGCAGACGCCATTGTTCGTTACGCTGACCTTGAAGGTGACGACAAGATCGGCTGTGCGGGAACGGTCGATGCCTATGTTCGGGGGCTTGCGTAAAGCCAGTTGAACTGGTCACATTTCCCCGGCATGCACTCTCAAAACAGGAGATGATGCCATGGCTGCCTATGCAATTTTCATCCGGGAGGGTGCGGTTACCGATCCCGAAGCCATGGCAAAGTACCAGTCGGGCAATCGTGGCGGTACGCCCAATCCTGGCATGAGAGCCCTCGCGGTCTATGGCGCGATGGAGCAACTTGAGGGCCAGTCTTGCGACGGTGTGGTTGTCCTGGAGTTCCCGGACATGCAGGCTGCGCGAGACTGGTATTACAGTGAAGATTATCAAGCGCGGGTTCCCTTCCGCCAACAGGCAGCTCCCTACCGTGCAATGCTGGTCGAGGGACTCTGAGATGCGCGCTGTAATTGCTATTTTCGCGGCACTTTCACTCGCGGGCTGCATGGCTGCACAGGCCGCTAGCAGCGATGATCCAGCCCCAAAGACAACCGGTGATGCCATGGCCCAGCGCGCCGCGGGACTGTTCACAGGTGGCTATCTAGCGCGTGGTTCCGCTCCTGACAGTCTGCTGCTGAATCCTCCGCCGCCTGCGCCCGGCTCAGCTGCCGATGCGCGTGATGTGGAAGCGGCGAATGCTGCGGTGGCAATTCGCGGCACTGCCCGTTGGGATCAGGCTGCCATCGATGCAGATTTGTTCTCACCCAATACGATTGGCATATTCTCCTGCGCGGCGGGCTTCACGATTGATCCGGCCAAGCTGCCAAAACTTGCCGCGCTGCTGCGTAAAGCTGGGCCAGACCTTGCTATGGCGGTCTATCCCAGCAAGCGAAAGTATCAGCGCGCACGTCCGTTCATGGTCAACAACCAGCCGGTCTGCACTCCCAAGGATGAGGCGCTGTTGCGCAGCGACGGCTCTTACCCATCGGGTCACAGCGCAATCGGCTATGGCTGGGGCTTGATCCTTGCAGAACTGATCCCGTCACGTGCCGCGCAACTTGTGGCGCGCGGGCGCTCGTTTGGTGATAGTCGGCGGGTTTGCAACGTCCACTGGCTGAGCGATGTGGAGGAGGGCAGGGTGGTCTCCACCGCAGTTTTTGCTCGGCTCCATGCTGAGCCGACCTACCGCGCTGACGTCGAAAGCGCGCGTGCCGAGATCGATGCGGTCAGGGCAAGTTTGCCTGTGCCAGATTGCGCGCGCGAAAACGCGGCGCTTGCGCAGCCGTAAGCGCGGCGGTAGGCAATTAGACAAATCTTCAGAGGAAATGACTAACCATGGCTGTTGAAATTCTGCTTCCCAAGATCGGCTTCTCGATGAACGAAGGCCAGGTTGCCGAATGGCTCGCCAAGGATGGCGACGACATCAAGGAGGGCCAGCCGCTCTATTCGCTCGAAGCCGACAAATCGACCAATGAGGTTGAGGCACCGGCAAGCGGCAAACTGCGGATTGTTGCTGCCGTGGGCGAGAC
>JANPPM010000229.1:0-4618 GCA_031428495.1 Novosphingobium sp. | reverse complement strand
CGGGTGTCGGTTTCCAGCACCATCGCGTCGAGCAGGTCGCAGAAGCGTTCGATATTGGCGTCATCAAGCGGGGCATCGACTTCGTCGAGCACGCAGATCGGCGCTGGGTTGGTGAGGAACAGCGCAAAGATCAGGGCGATGGCGGTCAGTGCTTGCTCGCCGCCCGATAGCAGTGTGAGCGATTGCAAGCGCTTGCCCGGCGGCTGGGCGAAAATTTCGAGCCCGGCTTCGAGCGGATCGTCGCTGTCGATCAGCGCAAGGTGCGCCTGTCCGCCCTCAAACAACCGCGTGAACAGACGGCGGAAATGGGTGTCCACAGCCTCGAAAGCGGCGCGCAGGCGCTCGCGCCCCTCACGGTTGAGGTTGCCGATGGAGCCGCGCAGACGGTGGACAGCCTCGGTAAGTTCTGCCTGTTCGGCAAGGCTGGTGCCGTGCCGCGCCTCGGATTCGGCCAATTCGTCGGCGGCCACCAGATTGACCGGCCCCAGCCGTTCGCGGTCAGCCACGAGGCGGTCATGAGCGGCGGATTCGTCGGTTGCGCCCGCCACCTCAGCGGAGGCGAAGGCAAAGCGTTCTGGCAGTAGCGGTGGCGGGCACTGAAAGCGTTCGCCCGAAATCCCTGCCATTTCGGCGCGGCGGGCCTCCTCGTTTTCGGCACGGGCAGTGGCTCCAGCGCGCGCCTCACGGGCAGAGGCGAGCGTTTCGTTGAGCGCAGCAAGCGCGAGGTCGGCCTGGCGGGCGGCCTCCGTTGCCCCGGCCAGGTCTGCTTCGGCAGCGGCGAGTTCGGCCCCCAAGCGGTCGCGGACTTCATCGCCCGCTTCAATCTCGCGCATGAGCGATGCGGGCTTCGCCGCAACCACTGCGCGTTCCTGCTCGATCTCTTCGAGACGACGGCCCATCTCGGCCAAACGGCTCGCGGCATCGCCGGAGCGGGCTTGCCAGCCGGCGATATCGCTGCGCTGCGCCGCGCAGCGCTCGCGGGCGACGGCCAGCGCCTGATCCTGCGCGGAAAGCGCGGCGGCGGCGGCCTGTACGGCTTGCCGCATGGCCTGATGTTGTCCCTGTGCTGCAGCAAGCGCGGCACGGCCTGCCTCTGCATCTGGCAGCAAAGCGCGGCGTTCCTCCGCGGCAGAGCGCTCGGCTTCCGCCTGCTTGCGCTGATCGCCAAGGTCACTGGCTGCTGCGGCAAGTTCGGAGCGCCTCACGGCCTGACGACTGCGAGCATCTTCGGCCTGATCGAGCGCACGCAAGGCTGCGCGTTCTGCATCGGTGGCAGTCGCCATGGCACGCTCACTTGCGATCAGCAGGACTTGCAGCGCTGTCAATTCGGCCTGAACAGCAGCCTGCACGACTTCAGCTTCTTGCACGACCGCGCGTTTGCCGGGCAATTCGGCGTCAAGTTCGACAAAGCGGTTTTCAGCTTCGAGCCGTGCGGCTTCAGCAGCCCCTTCGCCGCGCGCGACGAAACCATCCCAACGCCGCAATTGGCCATCGCGTGTCACCAGCCATTCGCCGGGAGCAAGTAGGCGGTTATCGTCTGCTTCTGCCACGTGGACCAGCGCGAGCCGTGCTGCGAGTTCCGGCGGGCATTGGCTGACATGTGCGGCAAGGCTTTGCGCAACCGCTTTTGGTGCCTGTGCCCCCGACCAAAATCGCCCATCCTCGCCCTGCGGAGCTAGCCCCAGCGCAGCCTTGGCATCACGGCCAAGAACAGCCGCGAGCGCCCGTTCATAGCCGGATGCGGCGCGCAACCGGTCAATCGCCACGGGCAGGCCATGCTTTGCCTGCGCCTGCTTTGCCCGAGCCTCGCGGTCCCGCAGCAAGGCGGTATGCTCGCGCTCGATCCCGGTCAGGTCCGCGCGGGCCGATGCGACCGCCGATCCGGTATCGTCGCGCGCGGTCTGCAATTCGCTTTTGCGCGCCTGCTCGGCGTCCAATTGCATCCGGGCCTTTGCCACTGCGGCAATAGCGGCATCGCGGCTCTGCTGGGCAAGGGTAACGGCCAGGTCAGGATCGCCGAGTCGCATAAGTTCTTCTTGCGCGGCTGCATGCCGCGCCGCTTCGCTGTCCAGTCGGGCGAGCCGTGCTGCGGCCTGCGCCAGCTCTGCCTCGGCAACGCGCCATTCGGCCTCGACCCCGGCCTGCGCTGCGGTCGCCTGCGCCTGTGCCAATTCGGCAGCGCGCGCGCTGGCCTCAGCGCGATCAAGCGCAGTGGCGAGCGCTGGGCGTTCTGCTTCATCAGCCGCTTGCTTGGCTTCGCCCTCCTGCAGATCGCGCGCGAGCCGGGCGAGGGCATCGGCGGCGTCCTGCGTTAACCGGCTCGCATCACCGCGATCCGCTTCCAGCCGCGCGCGTTGGCGATCAAGGTCGGCGAGGCGCTGTTCGGCGGCTTCAAGCTGGCTTGAAAGTGCAGCCATCCGGTGGCCGTGTGCAGTGGCATCGTCGCGCCGGTCGGCCAGTGTATCGCGCGCCTCGGCCAAAGTTGTGGCGCAACCATGTTGGGCATCTTGTGCTTCGCGGGTTTGCGACTGGGCACTGGTGACGCGCTCCTCCGCAGCCTTCGCCTCGGCCCGTGCCATCTCGGCGGCGGCAGCGGCATCGCGCCAGCGCGCGAAAACCAGACGGGCTTCAGCAAGGCGTATCTTGTCGGACAGCGCCTTGTAATGTTCCGCCGCGCGCGCCTGCCGGCGCAACGAACCGATCTGTGTATCAAGCGCAGCCATGATATCATCGAGCCGGGCAAGGTTGCTCTCGGTGGCGCGTAATTTCTGCTCGGCATCCTTGCGGCGCACATGCAGCCCGGCAATCCCGGCTGCTTCTTCGAGCATCTGCCGCCGTTCGGCTGGCTTTGCGGCGATTACTGCGGCGATCTTGCCCTGGCTGACCAGTGCCGGAGAATGGGCGCCGGTTGCAGCATCGGCAAAGACCAGTGCAACATCCTTGGCGCGCACGTCGCGGCCATTGACCCGGTAGGCGCTGCCCGCGCCGCGTTCGATCCGGCGGACAACTTCCAGTTCCTGATCGTCGTTGCCCTGGGCATGCAGCACCACTTCGGCGAAATCGCGTGCCGGGCGCTGCGCGGTGCCCGCAAAAATGACGTCTTCCATGCCGCCGCCGCGTAGCGACTTGGCGCTGGCTTCGCCCATGACCCAGCGGATCGCCTCAAGCAGGTTTGATTTGCCGCAGCCGTTGGGGCCGACAACTCCGGTTAGCCCAGCCTCGATACGCAGTTCAGCCGGCTCGACAAAGCTCTTGAAACCAGAGAGCTTGAGCCGCTTGATGCGCATCAGATGGGCCTGCCCCCTGCCATAAGGCTCTAGCGTGCGCCCATCGTCTGCAACTTGGCGCGCAGCTCTTCCCAGCCCATCGAACCGATCACCTTGCCGTTGATCATGAAGGTGGGCGTGCCCTCGATCTTGAACTCTTCGCCCTGTTCCTGCGTGCGCTTGGCCAGAGCCGCAGCTTCAGCAGAGTTTGCAAGGCATGCGTTGGCCTGATCTTTGGCGATGCCGCGCGCAGCAAAAAATTCGGACAGGCCAAGGAGGTCTGCCAGCGCCGCATAGCGCTTGGCATCGGGTTGGCCCATCGCGGCGGTATAGGCGGCTTCACCCAAACTTTGCGCTTTGGCGAGCATCGTGCTCTGATTTGCGAGAGCCTGCTCGGTGAGGGCGAAGAAACTCTCCGGTGCACCGCAGCGCGTCAGCAGTGCGGCTGTGAGGTCAATCGGATCGCGCACGAAGTTGCGAAATTCATAACTGACGCGGCCACTGGCGATAAATTCCTCGCGCAGCGGCACTGAGCCCTTTTCAGAGAATTCGGCGCAGTGCGAGCAGGTTAGCGATGCATATTCGACCAGTTTGATCGCAGCGTCGGGGTTGCCCATGCGAAACCCGCCTTCGGGGGTTTTGGTGACTGTGTCGGCCCATGCCTTGCCAGCGGGGGCTGCGACCTTGGCGATTGGTTCACCCGAAAGTCCCGCGGTTTCCTCGTTGCCCTTGCTGCAGGCAGAGAGACCCAAAGCAAGTGGGAGCAGGAGCGCGGCGAGCGAGGCGCGGTGTAACGGACGAAGCGACATGGGCCGGAATCCTCTGGTGGGGCGTTGCAAAGTGTTAAACCAATGGCTGGCAAGCGAGAAGCCGGAACGCCGCTTCCCGCAAAGTATCTCCACAGTTTCTCAGGGGAGTGCAGCGATGCGGGTTTTGAGAATTGCTTGCAGACCTGTCCAGTCATGCGTCTCGGCCAGCAGTTCCTCGTTCACCATGAAGCTGGGGGTGCCTTGCACACCGACGCGCATAGCCTCGTTGGTCTGATCGGCCAGTTTGCGCCCCATGGCTTCATCCGCAAGACAGCGGTCGACGGCTATGCGGTTATACCCGCGTGCCTGCATGATCTGGTAAAAGCCGAAGTCGTCGGCAATCGCGCGACGGCGTTCAAGGGAACTGCCGGTCGACCAGCGCGCTGCTTGCGCGGGACTGGAGGCGCTTGCCCGGGCCAGCCAGCTTTCCTGACGGCGCAGGAATATGGTGTGGTTTTGCAGAAATTTGCTCGCCGGGCCGCAATTGGTCAGCATCGCCACAGTGAGATCAATGGGATCGCGAACCAGATGGCGGATTTCGAC
>JANPPM010000228.1:0-4340 GCA_031428495.1 Novosphingobium sp. | reverse complement strand
GGCAACGTCCGCTTCATTAGTGACATCGACCGTCATGCCGATGGCATTGTCACCGATTTCATGCGCCACTTCCTCGCACAGATGGCCCTTGCGCGCGGCGAGGACGACCCGGCAGCCCTCCGCCGCCATCATCCGCGCCATGACCGGGCCAAGACCCGTGCTGGCCCCGGTGATAATCGCGACCTTGCCTGCAAAGCGGTTCATAGGTCCATGATCCTTTTCATGACTTCATGGCTGGCATCCGAGCCATCGAGCGTGCGGTTGAACTTTTCCTTGACCCGCCAGCCGTCAGCAGTGCGAACCAGCGTCCAGTGATTGACTGCCGCGCGCCAGACGAACCAGCGTTCGCCTTCGCGCAGGACCACCACCGAATAGCCCACGGCTTCGGCCGCATCCCCTTTGACCGAAATCTTGGGCGTGCCAGCCATATGCGCGCTGCCTGTTTTGGTCAGCTGAACATGTCCTGCCTGACGCCACAGGTCGCCGAGCGGCTCGGGCGCTTCGAGGCGGACGGTGCTGCCATCCATCTTGGCATAGTTATAGCCGCCGCCCGGCACCCACTGCGTCGCCGCCGCCTCGACCGAGCAACTGTCCGCCAATGGCCCGTACGAACTAATCAGATTAAGGATTTCGAGGTGATCCTCGGCGGCCTGCAAACGCTTTTCCAGCACCGCAAGCCGATCTTCGGTGGTCATATGCCTATCCTTCCAGTGGCCGCGCACCCGCTGCGGCAGGCTTGCCCGAGCGGGTCTTGAGATCGAAACCGATGACATCGACCCCGTCATCGACCGGGATCCCCATCGAGGCCGCCGCCCAGCCGAGCATGACGTAATTGCCGATAGTGAACAGCAGGTCCATTTTCTGGTGCGTATCGAAAAAGCGCGACAGTTCGGCCCAGGTTTCGTCCGACAGCACCGAATTGCCAATCAGATCGTCGACGGCGGTCAGCACCGCACGGTCCTCGTCCTTGCCCTCCCAGATCGGCGCGCTCGGCCCGTCGCGCACGGCGGCAATTTCTTCGATCGTCAGCCCTGCGGCGAGGCCATAGGTAACATGATAGTGCCATTCGTATTCGCACTTCAGGTGCCATGCGGTGCGCAATACGATCAGTTCGCGCGGGCGCACGGCAATGGTCGAGGCCAGCAGCAGATGCTTGCCGAATGTATGGTACGCGTTGGCCAGTTTGGGATGCTGCGCCAGCGTCATGGTCATGTTGGTCTTGGAGCCGTTTTCCCAGGCATCGGGCTCGCCCCAATAGGCGAAAACCTCACGCGCCTCGTCAGTCCATTGCGCGCGCGGCAAATTGCCGATGCGCGGCGGTGCATCCTCAGCCATGATCTCTCCCGATTCTTTATTGCTGAACGCATGTTCGACCGGGGAGGCAAGGCGGGTCAAGCCCGGAAGGCATTATCGCTCGCGCGGTGTGGTCCAGCCGGGATGGGCAGGCAGGCCGGGTCGCGCCGCCTCGGCCAGTGTTCGCGCGTCGAGCACCGCCAGAAAAGCCCCCAGCGCATCGACCAGAACACCGCTGGTCGTGCAATCGTCACGCAGCGCGCAGTTGCCGCAATCGGCCAGCCGCAGCCCCGGTTCCAGCGCGCGTACGACATCGCCAAGGCGAATGTCCTCTGGCGCTCGCGCCAGCGTGACCCCGCCGCTGCGCCCGCGATAGCTGATCAGGAAACCTTCGTGCACCAGAGCCTGCGCAACCTTGGCAACATGGTGATACGACAGGCGCTGATCGGCGGCGAACTGCGGCAAGGCAATGGGACTACCGTCGCTTCGCGCAAGGACGATCAGCAGGCGCAGGCCAAAATCGGTATGCTGGGTGAGCTGCATGCAAACGGGAATGTAGAATTTGCACTTGCCTTAATCAAGCATCCTATATACCGGTATATTAAATACCAGATAAAGGAAACCTCGAATGCGCACCGCTTCTGCCCAAGCCATGACCATCGTCAAAGCCACCGCACCGGCCATCGAAAAGCACGGAGTGGAGATCACCACCGCCATGTATGCGCGGCTGTTCCGCAATCCAGAGGTCAAGGCGATGTTCGATCAGGCCGCACAGACCAGTGGCGAGCAGCCGCGCCGTCTGGCCAATGCCATCCTTGCCTATGCCAAGAATATCGACAAGCTGGAGAACCTTGGCCCGGCGGTTGGCCGCATGGTGGCGCGGCATGTCGAAACGGGCGTGAAGCCCGAGCATTATCCGCTGGTCGCCGAAGCACTGCTGCCGGCAATCCGCGAAGTTCTGGGCACTGACGTCGCAACCGATGAAGTGCTCGGCGCCTGGGGCGAGGCTTACTGGATGCTCGCTGACATTCTTATCGGTGCCGAAGCGCAGGCCTATGAGGATGCAGCCGCCGCCTAGAGCAAATTGCGTTTAATCTGACCCAAATCCGTTTATCCTGAGGAGGCCGTGAAGCCGCAGGCTGAAAGGCCGTCTCGAAGGACCCGGCGCGGTGCCTGGTGGTTCGAGACGGGCCTTCCCCCGGATCAAGTCCGGGGTCAGTCCCTCCTCACCACAAACGGTGATTCAGATTAAACGAACGCTGCTTTTGTGCTGTTGCGAAATCCATCAATCAATCTGTTCCCCCGCGTAGGCGGGGGAACCAAGTAGTGCACATTAACGCACGATGCTCTAAAGCCGGGGCAGCGTCACGCCTTGCTGGCCCATATATTTGCCTGCACGGTCGGCATAGCTGACCTCGCAGGGCTCATTCCCTTGCAGGAACAGGAACTGGCACGCGCCCTCGTTGGCATAGATCTTGGCGGGCAGCGGCGTGGTGTTTGAAAACTCCAGCGTCACGTGGCCTTCCCAGCCGGGCTCCAGCGGCGTGACGTTCACGATGATGCCGCAGCGTGCATAGGTGCTCTTGCCGAGGCAGATCACCAGTACATCGCGCGGCACACGGAAATATTCGACCGTGCGGGCCAGCGCGAAGGAATTGGGCGGGATGATGCAGACGTCGGTCTTGCGGTCGACGAAGCTATCGGGATCGAAGTTCTTGGGATCGACCACCGAGCTGTTGACGTTGGTGAAGATCTTGAACTCGTCCGCCACCCGCGCGTCGTAGCCATAAGACGACAGGCCGTAACTGATGCAACCGTCGCGGCGCTGCGCCTCGACGAACGGCTCGATCATGCCGCTGCCGTGTGCCTGTTCACGTATCCATCTGTCGCTGAGAATCGCCATGCTAGCGTGATTGCCGATGGGGTGCGGGGGAGCAAGCGCGCGTGGGCAATTTGTCCACGGGGGCGGCAGTCCTAACTCCCGGCTGCCCGGTCAAAACCATGCTGGCCCGCGCTCTCTTCGGCTTTCGCCAGACGGCGTCGCTCAATCACTTCTTCAATCGAAACCTCGCGGTTGAGGTTCATTCGCTCGAAGTGCGGCACGACATAGCGCGCGATCAGCTCATAGCTCTCCGCCGTCGCCCGGCTGTTGGCCCAGTTGTGCGCCATCAGCATGACAACCCCGAACCCGCCGGTATCGGCAAGATGGCGCTCAATCGCAGCAATCGCATCGTCAGGCGTGCCGACCACCGCCGTCCCGGCATCGACAAACGCCTGAACCAGATCGTCGCCCCGGGTGCCCGGTGGCGGCATCGGCAGGTCGCTGATGCCGCTCAGGTAGTCGGTCCAGGGCTCGAAGCCGAAGCGGCAATCGCGCATCGCCGCCTCACGGGTTTCGGCGATGTGCATCTGGAGCACCAGTCGCCATTTCGAACGATCAACGACCTGGCCGTGCTGCGCGGCGGTTTGCTGGGTAAGTTCCCACATCTGCGGCAGGGTCGTCATCGGGAAGCAACCGACCGACTGGAACTGCAGGATGCCCATGCCATGTCGCCCGGCGGCGATGGCGCTGTTCTGCGAGGCCATCGCGGTGATCGCCATTTCGACCATTGGGCGGGTGTAAGGCAGCATCTGCAACCGGGCATTGCGCAAGGTGAACCAGCCCGCCTCGGCGGAGACCGTCTCGCCGCGCAGCAGCGGTATCAGCACCTCAAGCGCCTGTTCCATCCGCGGGCGCAGGTCCTCGGTGGCAATACCCATCATCGCCGCATCGGATGGCAATGCCCCCGGCCCGACGCCAAACATCACCCGGCCGCGCGTGATATGATCGAGGTAGTTGATCCGCTCCGCCAGCATCAGCGGCTGGTGATAGCCCAGCGAAACCACCCCGGTGCCGAGCCGAATGTTGCGCGTCCGCTCAGCAGCGGTAGCGATGAACATTTCAGGCGATCCGATGTTTTCAAATGCAGCGGAATGGTGCTCGCCCACCCAGACCTCGTCAAAGCCCAGCTTGTCGATATGTTCGACCAGCCACAGATCGCGGTGCA